>JBDTRV010000215.1:0-5270 GCA_039931475.1 Burkholderiales bacterium
GCGATGCGCTGACCATCAACTGGTATTACTCGGATCGCGAAGGCAACATCGGCTATGCCCACACCGGCTACTACCCCAAGCGCCGGCCCGGCCACGATGCGCGCTTGCCGGTGCCCGGAACCGGCGAGATGGACTGGCTCGGCGTGCTGCCCTTTTCGACCAATCCGCAGGTCTACAACCCGCGCCAAGGCTATATCCTGAACTGGAACAACTCGCCGATGAAAGGCTACCCGGCGACCGATGCCTGGGCCGTGCTCTGGACCCAGGCGGATCGCGCGGCCGAAATCGAACAGCGCCTGAAACCCATGCTCGAAAATGGCGGCCGCATCGACGCCGACGGCATGTGGGCGTTGCTTCCGACCACCAGTTTCGCCGACGTGAACCGGCGCCACTTTCTGCCGTTCCTGCAAAGCGCAGTGAAAGCGCTGCCGGCCGACGACGAGCGCGCGCAAATGGTGGCGCGCATCGCGCAATGGACCGGTCTGAACACCGACGAAGACCACAACGGCTTCTATGACGGCACCGGCGGCGCCGAACTCGACGCCTGGCTTTCCGCCATGCTCAAAGCCACGTTTGCCGACGACCTGCCCGCCGACTTTCTCAAGTGGTATGCGGCCACCGGCTACCCGACGCCGAAAACGCCGAGCGCCGGTTCGGTCAACATCTCAGCCGGCGCCAAGGCGCTGTTCAACGTGCTCCAGGGCCAAGCCGCCGGTGTGCCGCAGCGCTACGACTTTCTGAACGGCAAGCCGCAGGGCGAAGTCATCCTGGCCGCGCTTGGCCAGGCCGCGGCCGACCTGAAGCAGCGCTACGGCGCTGACCTCGCAAGCTGGAAACTGCCGGTCGCTCCACTCGCGTTTTCGGCCAACAACTTTTTCGGCGTGCCGCAAGCGGCACCGGGCCAGGCGCGATCGGTCGCGGTCACGATGAACCGTGGCACTGAAAACGACATGGTCGTGTTCACCAGCGAGGGCGTGCGCGCGGTCGACGTGGTGGCACCGGGTCAAAGCGGATTCACCGCACCCGACGGCGCCGCGTCGCCGCACCTGAACGACCAGTTCGACCTCTACGTCAATTTCGGCAACAAGCCGCTCTTGCATGGCAAAGCCGAAGTGCAGCGCCATACGCAGACGACAACGCGGTTGCGCTATTGACGCTCTGTTGCGCGACCGGCGAGGTGCGTCGACGATTGCTACTATTTATGTAGCGTAAAAGCGCCAATGGACTAGCGCAACCGGCCGTTTTTGCTTGCAAACGGCTGAATCACGGAGCGCAGAGGCCCGACCCGTTTCATGCCATAAGGCGCCCTCACGAACCAGGAGACACACCACATGACCCAGCTCGCCGGCCACCTCATCGTTGAATGCCTCGTCGCCCAAGGCGTGACCCATGCTTTCGGCGTGCCGGGCGAAAGCTATCTCGCGGTGCTCGACGGATTTCATGCTTATGAAGGCAAGATCGATTTCGTGACCTGCCGGCAGGAGGGCGGCGCCGCGTTCATGGCCGAGGCGCAGGGCAAGCTGACCGGGCGGCCCGGCGTCTGCTTCGTCACGCGCGGCCCGGGCGCCACCAATGCGTCGATCGGCGTGCACACCGCGTTTCAGGATTCGACGCCGATGGTGCTGTTCGTCGGCGACGTCGCGAGCGACCAGCGCGATCGCGAGGCGTTTCAGGAAGTGGACTTCCGCGTGTTCTTCGGCGCGAGCACGCAAGGCATGGCCAAGCGGGTCGAGCGCATCGACGATCCGAAACGCATCCCCGAATACGTCGCTCGCGCCTTCGCCACCGCGATGAACGGCCGACCGGGTCCGGTGGTGCTGGTGCTGCCCGAGGACATGCTGGTGCAAAGCGTGGATGCCAAGCCGATGCCGAAGGTGGCCCCGGTGCAGGCCGCGCCATCGCAAGCCGCGCTCGGGCAGCTTCGCGAGCTGCTCGAAAAAGCGAAGCAGCCGTTCGTGATCGCGGGCGGCGCCGGATGGACCCCTGCCTCGGCCGCCGGATTGCAGCGCTTCGCCGAAAACTGGCAACTGCCGGTCGGCAATGCATTCCGCTTTCAGGACACGTTCGACAACCACCATCCGCAGTACGCGGGCGACGTGGGCATCGGCTTGAACCCCAAGCTGGCCCAGAGAGTCAAGGACGCCGACCTGATCCTCGCGATCGGGCCGCGCCTGGGTGAGATGACCACGAGCGGATATACGCTGCTCGAGTCACCTCGCCCGAAGCAGAAGCTGATCCACATCCACGCGGGCGCCGAGGAGCTGAATCGCGTGTTCCAGGCCGATGTGGCGATCTGCGCGACCATGGACACGATCGGCGCCGAACTGGCCGATCTGAAAGCCCCGGGCGAGGTGCCATGGCGCGCCTGGACCGACGCCGCGCACGCCGACTACGAAGGCAACTTCGTGCCGCAGAAGCTGCCGGGCGACATCGACATGCCGGCCATCGTTGCGAGCTTGCAGAAACACCTGCCCGAAGACGCGATCCTGACCAACGGCGCCGGCAACTTCGCAAGCTGGGTCCATCGGTTCTTCCATCATCACGGCCTGGCCAAGGGCCACAAGACCCAGCTGGCGCCGACCAGCGGCGCCATGGGTTATGGCGTGCCGGCCGGCATCGGCGCGGCGATTGCGACCGGCCGCTGCGTGCTGACGATGGCCGGCGATGGCGACTTTCTGATGAACGGCCAGGAACTGGCGACCGCCGTGCAGCACGGCGCCAAAACCATCATCGTCCTGCTGAACAACGGCATGTACGGCACCATCCGGATGCACCAGGAGCGCGACTATCCAACCCACCTGGCCGGAACGCGCCTTCAAAACCCCGACTTCGTGGCGCTCGCCCGTGCTTACGGCTATGCGGCCGCGCGGATCACGAAAACCGCCGAGTTCGAGCCCGAGTTGCTGGCCGCGCTGGAGCGCGGCGAAGGCACAGTGATCGAGGTGATGCTCGATCCTGAAGTCATCACGACGCGGGGAACGCTCAGCGCGATCAGAGACAAGGCGCTACAACAGCGATAGCAAAAAACGACCATGGGGTGAGCGGTGGTGGCCTTTTTCTTGCCTCAATCACATTGGATTCGGTCTGTTCGTCCGCGAAACACCAGGAAAGCGCAGCCGATGCGTCGACCACGAAGCTCAACGCCGACCTTCGTTGACCAGATCCTTGATTTTGAGTCCGCCAAGGGTGATGCCCTTGCTGAGTTCGCGAATGCCCTCGATGGCACGGCGCGCCTTCTCTCGATCGATGCCGGGTTCGGCCGGCACCAGCCGCGCGACCACCTTGCCGCGCCGGGTGTTGACCGCGAAACGTATCGTTTTCAGACTACCCGGCCGGCGAGTCCTGCGGCGGCCACGACCTGAGCGCATCTTCCGCCTTGCTCCTGAGTCCCACGCTGTTGCCCTCGGGATCGCGCACCATGGCAAAGCGCGAACCCCAGAAAGCGTCATGGGGCGGCTGCAGTCCCTCGTGCCCGGCGGCGGTCAGGCGCGCATAGGCGGCATCGATTTCCGTGCGGTCCGCGAATTCGATGCAGACCAACACGCTGTTTCGGTCCGTGCCGGCGCGGCGTGCGGCGTTGTACAGGCGCGCCAGATGCTCGTTGTCGAGCGCGAAGTGGGCACCGCTGGGAACGTCGGCTTCAACGTGCAGCACGCCCGATGGATCGGCTGCCGGCTCGGGCAGATCAAGGCCGAGCAGGCGGTAGAACGCCAGGGTCTGGTCGAACTGCGTGGCGACCAGGTTCACCTGGGAGATGAAAGGTTTGGCTTTGAGCATGGGAAGCTCCTTTGGCAATTTCCGGGTGAAGCCGACGTGAAGCAGTGCCGTCAGCCCTTGGCGACCAGCGCATCCCAAGCCACCAGCCCCCACGGATGCACCTCATGGTTGAAGAACCGGGTCTGAATTGCAGGATCTTCCGCAAGCAGTGCCTGCGCCTCGGCTTCGTTCTCGACTTCGAGCACCACCGCGCCTCCGGTGTCGTCATGGAACGGGCCGGCCATCTTCATCTTGCCGAGCTTGAACAGCCGCAGCATGTATTTGCCGTGATCCGACAGCGGCGGCTCTTTCGGCGATTTGGCGGGCAACCAGGCGTCGCCGGGCCGGTAGGTGACGAGAAAGGTCGTGGTCACAAGCGGTCTCCTTCGTGAATCTGCCATTGTCAGCCGAGCAACATGGGGCACGGCCGGCGAGGCGAATTCACCGCTATGACATGCTGGCGGGAATCGCGCTCGATCCGGTTTTGCGCAGGCGAAGCGAAATGTTCGGCGTCAGCATGCCAACGCTCCAGCCAACCGTTGCGGCGAGCCTGGCGGCGACCCGCAGCAGACCGAGCTTGAGCCGGCTGGCACCCATCAACTGGCGCGCTTGGAAATAGGCTTGCGCTCTATCGAGATGATCGAGATCGTCATAGTGGCTGCCAAACCCGTGGCGCACCGCGCATGGCCAAATACCGCGTTGAACCGAACCATTGAGTTCCAGAAAAGAGTCTAAGACCGACGGCAGGTAGTTGACGAGCCAGCGCCGCGAATGCACTTCGCGCGCCGCCAGCCTGCTGCTCGTGCCCATGACGAAGAGCGCTCCCCCCGGCTTAAGCACCCGGTTTAGCTCGGTTTGAACCGCTTTCAACTGTGTCGGCGCGACGTATTCGAGCACGCTGTTGCACACTACGACGTCAAAGCACTCGCCCGAAAACGGAATCGCGGTCGAATCGGCCACATGCAAAAACGACACGGGCTGCTTCAAGGCATATTGGGCCGCATTGAGTTGTGCTAGATCGATCTCGTCCAGCATCACGTCGATCGCGGTGACGTTCGCCCCGAGATGCGCGAGAACGATGGCCGTGGCGCCAATATTGCACCCGAATTCGAGCACCCGCCGCCCCGCGAACTCAACGCCAGAGCAATCGAACAGGTGGCGCGCATGGTCCCATTCATAGGCGACGTAGCCACCGATCCAGCGATTTTCCGGATCCAACGCGCGCTGCCGCAAGCCTTCGCGAAATGCGTTGTGCAATAGTGGATCAGGAGCAGGCGTTTCACGCATGGGTACATGAATGATTGCCCAGTTACAGATCGAACGGACGCCGCCGGAGATTGGATTTTGCGATCGGTCAAGGCTTGGCCATAGCCGAAACCGGGCGGCCACCGCGCTTGCGACTCGGTGCGAAAGCGACTGTTTTCCCGCGGTTCGGCGTTGCGCCGACCGCGAATCGGCCTCAGCCGCCGCGCCGCATCATGTCGAAGAACTCGACGTTCGACTTGGTCGCCCGC
>JBDTRV010000216.1:0-5269 GCA_039931475.1 Burkholderiales bacterium
CGTGCTGGACCGGCGCCTGGCCGAGAGCGCGTATCTGGCGGGCGACGACTACACCGTCGCCGACATCGCGGTCTGGCCCTGGTACGGCGCGTTGGCCAAGGGCCTGCTCTACGAAGCGGGGGAGTTTTTGCAGGTGCAGGAATACCGCAACGTTCAGCGCTGGACCAACCGCATCGCCGAACGGCCGGCCGTCAAGCGCGGCCGCATGGTGAATCGGACGTGGGGCGAGCCGGCCAGCCAGTTGCACGAGCGCCATGAGGCCGGCGACTTCGACACCAAGACGCAAGACAAGCTGGACGCGCCCGGCTGATTCGAGAACGAGCGCTGCACCGTTTGTTGCCGCCCCGCAGTGGGCCGCCTGGCTGTCTTACAAGCGGGTGAAGTTGGCGCGTGCGTTCATTTTTCGGGTCTCCTATTGCACTCGGGAGCACCGGTTCACGGTAATGCGCCACAGCCGGCCGTGCCAGTGCGGCGCCTACACTTGCTGACAACGTCCGGTCACGCCCACCTTCATGCAGATTCCACCGTTCGCGTTTCGCCCTCGTTTGCTTGACGCTCTGCGCGGCTACAGCGGCGAAAAATTTTTCAAGGATTTCGGCGCTGGCCTCACCGTGGGCATCGTTGCGCTGCCGCTGGCGATGGCGTTCGCGATCGCCAGCGGCCTCTCGCCCGAGGCCGGGCTGTGGACCTCGATCATCGCGGGCTTTTTGATCGCGCTGCTCGGCGGCTCCAACGTGCAGATTGGCGGCCCGGCCGGCGCGTTCATCGTGATCGTCTACGGCATCGTCGAACGCTACGGTCTGGCCAATTTGCTGATTTCGACCGCGTGCGCGGGCGTGCTGCTGTTCCTGCTCGGCTTTTTTCGGCTCGGCACCCTGGTGCGGTTCGTGCCGGTGACGATCGTGATCGGCTTCACCAACGGCATCGCGGTGCTGATCGCGGCGTCCCAAATCAAGGACGCGCTCGGCCTTTCCATCGAGAAGATGCCGGCCGACTTCTTCGCTCAAATACACGCGATCGGGCAGCACCTCGACAGCTTCAACCCGTATGCGCTGGCGCTGGCGGTGGCGTGTGTGGGCGGACTGTTTCTCTGGCCGCGGCTGTGGGTCGAGGAATCAGGCCTGCGGCGGCGCCTTGCGAAGCAAACCTCCGTCAGCGCGATCAAGGCAACGTCGCGGGTGCCGGGGCCGATCATCGCGCTGGTCACGCTCACGGCGGTGGCGTACTGGTGGAAGCTGCCGGTCGAGACCATCGGCACGCGCTTTGGCGGCATACCGCAGCACCTGCCCGCGTTCGCGTTGCCGGATTTTTCATGGGAGACGGTCAAGCGGCTGGTCGCGCCCACCTTCACGATCGCGCTGCTCGGTGCGATCGAGTCGCTCTTGTGCGCGCGCGTGGCCGACCAACTCACCGAGGATCTGCCCCGGCACGACCCGAACCAGGAGCTGATGGCGCAAGGCATCGCCAATTTCGTGGTGCCGTTTTTTGGCGGCATGCCGGCCACCGGCACGATTGCGCGCACGGTCACCAACCTGCGCGCTGGCGCCACCACGCCGGTCGCGGGCATCGTGCATTCGCTCGCTCTGCTCGCGGTGGTGCTGGTCGCGGCGCCGCTGGCGCTGTACGTGCCGCTTGCGGTGCTGGCCGGCGTGCTGCTGTTCGTCGCGTGGAACATGGGCGAGTGGAGCGAGTTCGCGCGGATGCGGCGCTACACCCATCACTACCGGCTCACGATGCTGGGCACTTTCTTTCTCACCGTGGTGTTCGACCTCACGGTTGCGATTCAGGTCGGGCTGGTACTGGCCTGCGTGCTGTTCGTGCATCGAATGAGCGGTTTGTTCCGCGCCCAATGCGTGCATACCCAAGGAAATGCGTCGACCTGGAAGCTGCATGGCGCGTTGTTTTTCGGCGCTATTGCGCGCATGGATGCGATCCAGAGTGCGGTGCAAAACGGGCCGCCCGAGCCGCTGGTGACGCTCGATGCACTGCACCTCGTGGCGCTCGACGTCACCGGTCTCGATGCCCTGCGGCAGTTGCACAAAATTATTCGCGCGCGCGGCGGCAAGCTGTTGATTCGCGATCTGCAGGAGCAGCCGTTGAGCCTGCTCGAACGCTCGGGCTTCGCGCGGGAACTCGGCGCCGATTCGATCCTGCCGGCCGCAGGCGCGGCGCAAGGGGCGTCGGCTATTTGACCTTCAGTTCCGGCGATTCCGGATCGCGCCCGCTGCCGGTCGAGACGACGCGAAAGTCCTTGTCCATGATCGCGTTGAAGATCATCAGCGTGTTGACTCCATCGAGCCAGCGCCACTCGTAGTGGGTTTCGCGCTTTAGCGGGTAGGGCGTGACCTTCATCGGCGCGCCGAGCAACTTGCGCACGTCTTCCATCATCATGCCCGGCTGCACCTTCGCGAAGTTCTCGGGTGTGAGCACCTGGCGCAGTGCGCTCATGCGGCCGTCCGGGCCGATCGTGATCATGTAGTTGCGCGCGCCGGCTGGCTGGCGGTTGTATTCGAGAATCTGGCTGCCGCCCGCGCCGGCCCAGACGTTGTCCGGCTGGCCAAACTTGGCGCGCACGTCGGCCTCGGTCGAAACGCCTTCTTCCAGTTCCGCGATGCGCTTGGCGTCGCATGCGACCAGCCCCAGCAGTAACGATAACAAGCCCATCGTCAGCATCCTTTTGAACATCGTCGTTCGGTCCATCTTCAGCACTGCCCCGCGTAGAATTGATCAAAGCACTGCCCGGCCAGCGGGCGCAAGGTCTCAGTTTATGTCTTTCTTCCGCCGCCCCGACTACACCTCGGACACGACGCAGTTCATCGAGAAGCTGCGCGCCGACCGCCCCGGCCTCGAAGAGCGGCAACGCGCCGGGCGCGCGCTGTTGTGGGACAAGAACGTCGATATCGACGCCTGGAAGTCGTGGCGCAAGGACCGCGTGCCGCAAAAACCTTACGTCTACCAGACCGACAACCCACGGCCGACCATCGAGAATCCGCCGGCGCCCAAGCCTTGACGTTTCGCGATCAGCACTGCCGCCGCAGCGACGCCTCAAAGTGAGCAGCAGCGCCGATTCCGCAGTGCTGGACGAGCGCACCGCGGCAGAGCAGCAAGTCTCGGCGGATATGCCCGAGACGATCGACCAAGTCGCGCTCGCGCGACTGTACGGCGAGCCGCTGTTCGCGCTGCCGACCGATCTTTACATTCCGCCCGATGCGCTCGAAGTTTTTCTCGAGGCGTTCGAAGGCCCGCTCGATCTGCTGCTGTATCTGATCCGGCGCCAAAACTTCAACATCCTCGACATTCCGATGGCTGGCTTGACCCGCCAGTATCTGAGCTACGTCGACGAAGTGCGGGCGCGCAATCTCGAACTCGCGGCCGAATACCTGTTGATGGCCGCGATGCTGATCGAGATCAAGTCGCGCATGTTGCTGCCGCCAAAGAGAAACCCTGACGGCGAGGAAGCCGAGGACCCGCGCGCCGAGTTGGTGCGCCGCTTGGTCGAATACGAGCAGATGAAGCTGGCCGCCGCGCGTCTGGCCGCGATTCCACAGCATGGTCGCGACTTTCTCGCCGCCCAAATCCACATCGAGCAAAGTCTGGCACCGCGTTTTCCGGATGTGGAGGTGGACGACCTGCGCCAGGCTTGGGCCGACATTGGCAAGCGCGCCAAGCTGGTGCAGCACCACCGGATCACGCGCGAGGCGCTGAGCGTGCGCGAGCACATGACCCTCGTGCTCAAGCATCTGCAAGGGCGGCGCTTCGCGGAATTCGGAGACCTGTTCGAGCCCGAACTCGGCGTGCCGGTGGTGATCGTCACGTTCATTGCGCTGCTCGAATTGGCCAAGGAAAGCTTGGTCGAGATCACTCAGGCCGAGGCGTTCGCGCCGATTTACGTGCGGCTCGGTTTCACCAGCAACTGACGGAAACTGAAGGATGCGCGATTCCACCGACGACGACGCAAAACTGCACCAGATCGTGATCGTCGGCGGCGGCGCCGGCGGCCTGGAACTGGCCACGCGCCTGGGCGACAAGCTCGGCCGCAAGAAGCGGGCGCGCATCACCTTGATCGAAAAGGCGCGCACCCACATCTGGAAGCCCAAGCTGCACGAGATCGCGGCCGGCAGCATGGACATGGGGCACCACGAAGTGTCCTACTCGGCGCAGGCGCATTGGCACCACTTTTTGTATCGCGTCGGCGAGATGACGGCGATCGACCGCGAACGCAAGAAGGTGCTCGTCGCGCCGTATCTGGACGGCAGTGGCAACGTGGTGACCGCGGCGCGGTCGGTCGCCTACGACACGCTGGTGATCGCCGTGGGCAGCCGCAGCAACGATTTCGGTACGCCAGGAGTGGCCGAACATGCGCTCAAGCTCGAGACGCCGGCCGATGCGCGCAATTTTCACAGCCGCATCGTCAACGCCTGCATCCGCGCCAACGCGCAACTCGAACCGCTGGCAGAGCATCAGTTGCATGTGGCGATCATCGGAGCGGGAGCCACCGGGGTCGAACTTGCGGCCGAGCTGCGCCGCACCACGCGCGAAATCGTCAGCTACGGCATGAGCCGGATCGAGGCCGACAAGGACATCCGCATCACCTTGATCGAGGCGGCCGACCGCGTGCTGCCCGTGCTGCCAGAGCGGCTGTCGAAGGCAACGCTTGCCCTGCTCGAGGAGTCCCGGGTCGAGGTGATGACTTCGGCGCGAGTGGCCGAGGTCAGGCCCACTTCGGTCGTGCTCGCCGACGGCCGCACGGTGCATTCCGAACTCACGGTCTGGGCCGCGGGCATCAAGGCGCCGGACGTACTGAAAGATATCAGCGGGCTGGAGACCAACCGGATCAACCAGCTTGTGGTCACACCCACATTGCAGACCACCCGCGACGATTCGATTTTCGCGTTTGGCGATTGCGCCGCCTGCCCCTGGCCCGAGAAGAACGGCACCGTGCCGCCGCGCGCCCAGGCCGCGCACCAGCAGGCGTCGCATCTGGTCAAGCAGCTCTTGCGACGCTACAAGGACGAGCCGTTGGTCGATTACCACTATCGCGACTTCGGTTCGCTGGTGTCTTTGGGGGAGTACAGCACCGTGGGCAGCCTGATGGGCGGGCTGATCGGCGGCAGCATGATGATCGAGGGCTACTTTGCCAAGCTGATGTATCTGTCGCTGTACAAGATGCACGAGTTGGCGCTGCATGGGTTTGCCAAGGTGTCGCTCGACACGCTGGCGCGCATGATCACGCGGCGGACCGAGTCTCATGTGAAGCTGCACTGAGAGC
>JBDTRV010000217.1:0-5240 GCA_039931475.1 Burkholderiales bacterium
CGGCGCAACGATGTGCAGGGGCTTGTTGAACGCGACGCTGGCGGCGTCAGCGGCAGCAGCACTCGAACCGATGAAGCAAGCAGCCATTGCGATGACCATCGTCGGGATTTTCAGCATAAGACCTCTATTAAAGAAGGGGATTAATTGGTAAAAAATGACCGCCTGACGGATACTTACGTCCGCTAGGCGGACATTCTGGGTACCGAGTTTCGATCGACGTCAATCGCTCTTCTTTCGGTTCGGTTTGAGCACCTGGGGCGACTGCGGTCGCTGCATAGCGGACTGTGCAAGCTGCCGGGCCACTTGCCAATTTCCCTTTCATGAACCCCGCGTTCGGTGCCGCAAAAGAGCCGCTTCGAAAAACCTGGAGGAGACAAACATGACACCACATTTCGACCTCGTGGACCTTCGGCTTCTGATCAACGTGACCGATGCCAGCAGCATGGGAAGGGGTGCGGAAAAGTCGTGTCTTTCCGCTTCGGCCGCCAGCAATCGCATCAAGAGCCTCGAAGATTCGTTCGGGGTGAAGCTGCTTTACCGCAGCAATCATGGCGTGACCCTGACGCCGGCTGGCGAGACGTTCGTTCACCATGCGCGCGCCGTGTTCGCGCAGGTCGAACACCTGCACGACGACTTGAACGCGTATGCGAGCGGGCTACGCGGACACGTACGCCTGTGGGCCAACACCACGGCAATGACGGAGTTTCTGCCGTGCACCTTGGCAACGTTCATGGCATCCCATCCCGACGTCAACATCGAGTTGCGCGAAAGGTTGAGCTACGAGATCGTCCGCGCGGTGGACGAGGGCGTGACGGACATCGGCATCGTTGCTGGCGATGTTCGGACCGAAGGGCTCGAAATGCTGCCTTACCGGGACGATCGGCTGGTGCTGGTGAGTCCATGCGGTCACCCGGTCGCTCGGGCCGCCTCGATGGCGTTCTCGGAGACGCTCAGGTATGACTACGTCAGCCTCGGCGAGTCGAGCGCCATCCACAGGTTTTTGGCGCATACGGCAAGCATGGCAGGTCAGAAGCTCAGCTCGCGCATCGAGGTGGCCAGTTTCGAGGCAGTTTGCAGACTGGTCGAAGCGGGTGTGGGCATTGGAGTGGTGTCCGAGTCCGCAGCATCCCGGCACGCGGCCAACATGCAGATCAAGGTGGTCCAGCTCCGCGACGAGTGGGCGCTGAGAAAGCTCCGCATCTGCGTGCGCAGCGTGGAACAGCTTCCTTCGTTCGCTCGCGATCTGGTCGGCGCCCTGGCCGCCGGCGCACCGCAGTTCACGCAAAGTGAAGCCCGTCCTTCGCAATCACAAATTGCCGTGCTGGCGCTGGTTGCCTAAGCTCGCGGCTCATCAACGAATCAACCCGCAGGACAACAACATGCAGGATCTGTCGCCAAACGGACCACTGAATCGCCGGGGATTGTTTTCGCCGGATCACGAGCAGTTTCGTGACACGGTCAAGCGCTTCATCGCAAAAGAAATCACCCCCCACCACGCCGAATGGGAAGAAAAAGGGCTGGTGCCGCGTGACTTGTGGCGCCGAGCGGGCAGCGCCGGCCTGCTGTTGCCGATGGCGCCGGCTGAGTATGGCGGGGGTGGCGGTGACTTTCTTCATACCGCCGTCGTGGCGGAGGAGATCGCGGCAGCCTTGGCCACGGGCGTCACAGGCTTCACCACCCATTCGGACGTGGTGGCGCCCTATCTGGTGGAGTTCGGCACCGAGGCGCAAAAAACCCGCTGGCTGCCCGAGATGGCGGCTGGCAACGTTGTGGCGTCGATCGGGATGACAGAGCCGTCCGCCGGCAGCGATCTGAAGGCGATCCGTACCTCGGCCAAGCGAGTCGAAGGTGGTTGGGTTCTGAACGGTCAGAAGACCTTCATCACCAATGGCTATCACGCG
This sequence comes from Burkholderiales bacterium, assembly GCA_039931475.1. Lineage (GTDB taxonomy): Bacteria > Pseudomonadota > Gammaproteobacteria > Burkholderiales > Burkholderiaceae_C > JBBPYC01. The sequence continues at coordinate 1,902 of JBDTRV010000217.1, forward strand.
GATCGCGTCCTGGTGGTCGCCAAGACCGAACCGGACGCAGGGGCCAAGGGGATCAGCCTGTTCTGGGTCGACACGACTTTGCCAGGCTTCAGCCGCGGCAGGCTGCTGGACAAGCTCGGCCAACGCGCACAGGACACTGCGGAGCTGTTCCTCGAGAACGTCAAGGTTCCACAAGAAGATCTCGTCGGTGAAGAGAACAAGGGCTTCGGCTACCTGATGCACGGGCTGGTTCAGGAGCGAATGGTCATCGCGCTGCGCTGCGCCATGGCGCTCGACACCGCGCTGGCATGGACCATTGCCTACACCCGCGAGCGCAGCACCTTCGGCAAGCCGCTGATCGAAAACCAATACACCCGTTTTAAGCTGGCCGAGATCAAGACGCTGGCCGCCGCAACGCGTGCGTTCGTGGACCAATGCACCGCAGACCACATGCAAGGTCAGCTCGATGCGAACGGCGCCGCGATGGCCAAGCTCTGGGCCAGCGAAGCAACGCAGGCAATCGACGACTTGCTGCAAATGTTCGGTGGTTATGGCTACATGCGGGAGTACCCGATCGGCCGCGCGCTGATGGATGTACGGCCGAATCGCATTTACGGCGGCTCCTCGGAAATCATGAAGGAAATCATCAGCCGCACGCTTTAGGGCTGCTGCTCGTGTCGCCCGTGTCGCTATGGCGAGACGGATCAGGCACTGACGAGTTCCTCCGCCCAACTCACTTAAGGACACACCATGGATTTGCGTTTGAACGGCCGCGTGGCCATCGTCACCGGTTCAGGCCGCGGGATCGGACGTGCGGCAGTGACTGCATTTGCGCTGGAAGGCGTCAAGGTGGTCGTGACCGACATCGACTCTGCCGCGGTGGAAGAGACCTGCGCCGCGCTGCGACAGAATGGCCATGAAGTCCTGGGGGTGACGACCGACGTCTGCAATCCCGAGCAGGTGCAGAACCTGGTGGACCAGACGGTCAAGACCTTCGGCAAGGTCGACATCCTGGTCAACAACGCAGGATTCACGCGGGACAAATACCTCGCGAAGATGCCGATGAGTGACTGGGACGCGGTAATCGATACCGTGCTCAAGGGGGCCTTCCTGTGCACCAAGGCCGCCGTTCCATCGATGATGGCGCAGAAGTGGGGGCGCGTGATCAACATCTCGTCGCGGGCGCATCACGGGAATCCGGGCCAGACCAATTATTCGGCCGCCAAGGCCGGGCTGATCGGCTTCAGCCGGGCGCTGGCGCTAGAGCAGGGCAAGTTCAACATCACATCGAACGCGATTGCCCCGGGCTTCATCGAAACGGAGTTGGTGAAGGCCTTGCCGACCTATGAGCGCATCAAGGAGGCCGCGTTGGCACGCAACTCGGTGCCCTACGTGGGTACGCCCGAAGACGTCGCAAGTGCCATTTTGTTCTTGGCATCGGAACATGCGCGTTACATCAGCGGAGAAACCTTGCACGTCAGCGGCGGGCGCTTCTCTGGTTGACCGCCAAGCCCACACCGTTTCAGGGAAAAAGACTTCAGCGATGAGCTTGACATCGGGCCTGCACCGCACGCGCCAGCAACAGCCGGAGCGCGTGGTGACCTGGTTCGGTGACCGGCAACGCACCTACGGCGAGATGGCGGATCGCGTGGCGCGCATCGCGGCGGTGTTCACGGAATCGGGGGTCAAAGCAGGCGACCGGATCGCGATGCTGGGTGTCAACAGTGATCGATACCTGGAGTTCTACCTCGCAAGCTGGTGGGCGGGCGCCATCGCGAGCCCGGTGAACACCCGTTGGAGCGCCGCCGAGATCGTTTATTCCCTCAACGATGCCGGCACTCGCGTGCTCTTGGTCGACCGCGCCTTCCTGCACCTGGTGCCGGAAATCGAAGCGCAAACGCAAGCCCTTGAGACTATTTTGTTTTTCGACGATGGCGCTGCGCCGATCGGAATGCCCGACCTCGAATATCTGATCGAACATGCGGCGCCAGCCGAAGACGTCGGGCGCCAGCGCGATGATCCGGCCGTCATCTTCTACACCGGAGGGACGACGGGCGTGCCCAAGGGCGTCGTGCTGTCGCACTTCAATCTGTGGGCGGCGGCAATGAGCCGGATGGCGATGAGCTGGTCGTCGCCGGATGCAGTCGGACTGCACGTCGCACCGCTGTTTCACGTGGCTGCGGCCGGTCGAATGATCGCGCATACGCTGATTGGTGGCGCTGCAGTCATTGTTCCGTCCTTCCGGCCGGACGAGGTGATCGCGATCATCGAGCGGCATGCGGTTGCCGACGTGGTTTTGATTCCCAGCATGTTGCAGATGCTGCTGGCGCATCCGGACTTCGACCCCGCACGGCTCAAGAGCTTGCGGCGCATCACCTATGGCGGATCCGCCATCTCCGAGAGCGTGCTCGACCAGGCGTTGTCGTTGCTGCCGGACGTGGAGTTCATACAGAGCTACGGCATGACGGAGGCGGTGCCGCCCGTCACGCTCAATCCGCACGAGAGCCATGTAGGGGAGGGACGCAAGCTGGGCCGCCTCCGATCCGCCGGTCGTGCCATCTATGGCGTCCAGTTGAAGATCGTCGATGAACAAGGTCGAGAAACGGCGCCCGGCGTTGCGGGCGAAATCGTCACCCAGGGACCCAACGTGATGCTGGGCTATTGGGGAAAGCCGGAAGAGACGGCGAAGGCATTGCGCGGCGGCTGGTTGCATACCGGCGACGGCGGGTATCTGGACCAGGACGGATACCTGTACGTCGTCGACCGGCTGAAGGACATGATCATCACCGGCGGCGAAAACGTCTATCCCGCCGAAGTGGAAAACGCGATTGCGCGGCACGAGGCGGTTGCCGCCAATGCCGTCATCGGAATTCCGAGCGATACCTGGGGTGAGGGCGTTCATGCGGTGGTGGTTCTCAAGCACGGCGCGGCGCTGACGCTTGCTGAACTGCAGGCGCATTGCAAGGGCCTCATCGCAGGCTACAAGTGCCCGAAGAGCGTCGAGTTCAAAGAGAGCCTGCCGATGTCACCGGTTGGGAAAGTGCTCAAGACGGTTTTGCGTCAGCCGCATTGGCCCAGCGCGAAATGACGATTCACACCGGGTCCGCATCGACCACATCAAAAGAGGATCAATCATGAACATCTGTCCGCTTTCAAAACGACGCACAGCCTTGCACGCGCTTGTGGGCATCGTGCTGGCCGGCGCGAGCTTGAGTGCAACGTCGGCCGACTACCCCGACCGCACCGTCCAGATGGTCGTGAGCGTGCAGGCCGGTGGTTCGACCGACACGGCCGCGAGACTCATCGCCGAAAAGCTGACCGATCGACTGGGACAGCCGTTTGTGGTCGTGAACAAACCAG
>JBDTRV010000218.1:0-5216 GCA_039931475.1 Burkholderiales bacterium
TGGCCACCGAGTCGTGCTTGGCCAGGTGCGCCAGGGTCATGATCTGCGGCGGCGCAAGATCGAATTCACGCGCCCAGTAGCGATCGAGCGCCGCATGGGGCTTGATCCAGACGCTCTCGTCGGTTTCATGAGAGTCGTGCAGCGCGATCTGCCCGAGCGGCAATGCCGCGACGAAAAAGCGCGTGTCGAAGCGCTTGCTCATGACCGACATGGTCGGCGTGATCCAGCGTGACCAGGGCACGATCAGCCGCGTCGACAGCTTGAGCTCGAACTGGGCCAGCACATCGGCGAACGTCTTCCTGCCGCCGCGTTCGGCCTCCACCGCTTTCAGCACCGCTTCTTCCGCCAGGCCCTGCGCCAGCAGCACGCCGCATTCCTCGAACGCCTCGCGCACCGCTGCCACGTAGATGCTGGCGGCGGTCGGCACGTTGATATCGCTTTCCGAGAGCGCGGCATGAAGTTCTTCGGGCGCGGCGTCGAAATGGCGCGCCGCGTCGATCGTCGCGTCTGCCCCATCGACCTTGCCGCCGGGAAACACCCAGGCGCCGCCGAGCACGGCCGAGCGGCTGTGGCGGCGCACGAGGAACACTTCGAGCCCGCTGCCGATGCCGGGGTTGCAGTCCACGTCGTGGTCGACGTCGCGCAGCAGCACGATGGTCGCGGCCGCGCGCGGCGCGCCTTCCACGGCTTGGTAGGTGCGGTCGTTGCTCATGAAAGGCCTCGCTCTGACTGCGCAGCGCCGCGCGCTACTTCTGTTTTGGGACGCGGCCCATCAAATAGAACTCCGGGTTCGGCTGCATGCCGCTCACATTCGCCATCCGGTTGGAGAGGCCAAAGAACGCGGTGATCGCGCCGATGTCCCAGATGTCTTCGTCGGAAAAGCCGTGCTCGTGCAGCGCTTCGAAGTCTTCATCCGCGACGGCTTGCGCATTCAGACAGACCTTCATCGCAAAGTCGAGCATCGCGCGCTGGCGCGGCGTGATGTCGGCCTTGCGCCAGTTGACCGCGACCTGGTCGGCCACCAACGGCTTTTTCTCGTAGATGCGAAGCAACGCGCCGTGCGCGACCACGCAATACAGGCATTCGTTGGCGGCGCTGGTCGTGGTCACGATCATCTCGCGGTCGCCTTTGGTCAGGCTGCTGTCCTCCTTCAGCATCAGCGCGTCGTGATAGGCGAAGAACGCGCGCCATTCGGCCGGCCGGCGCGCAAGCGCGAGGAACACGTTGGGCACGAAGCCGGCTTTCTCCTGCACCTCGAGCACCTTGGCGCGGATATCTTCAGGCAGGTCTTTCAGTTCGGCGAGCGGATAGCGGTTCATGGGAATCTCCTTCTGGATGCGAACGCCGGTCCTTGGGCAGGGCCCGCGTCGGCGCACATTGATTATGGGCCGCGGGACCGGTCACGCATCGGGCTGCACGACCACCGGCACTCTTCGTGCCAGCGCGCACATCAGCTCGTAGCCGACGGTTCCGGCGGCGGCGGCCACGTCGTCGATCGCAAGGATCGCGCCGCCCGCCGCGCGGCCCCAGAGCGTGACCTCGCTGCCAAAGCCGGCGCGCGGCAGCGGCGTCAGGTCGACAGTGATCATGTCCATGCTGACCCGCCCGACCAGCCGCGTGCGCACGCCGTCAACCAGCACCGGCGTGCCGCTGTCGCAGTGGCGCGGGTAGCCGTCGGCATAGCCACAGGCCGCGACGCCGATGCGAATCGGTTTGTCGGCGGAGAATTTCGATCCGTAACCAACGGTTGCGCCCGCCGGCAGGCCTTGTACAGCTATGATTTTGGTAGCCAGAGTCATAGCCGGCTGCAACTCCCAGTCAGCCGGCCGGTGCTCGGGATGGTCGGGCGAGCTGCCGTACAGCGCAATGCCGGCGCGAATCCAGTCGGCCGCTATGCGCTCGTCGCCCGGCGCATGCCGGAGCAGCGCGGCGCTGTTGCACAGCGACCGTTCGCCCGGAAGATCGCGAGTGGCCTCGCCCCACACCGCCCACTGCGCCGCGATGCCGAGCGGGCCATCGGCATCGCTGAAGTGCGTCATCAACGAGATTTCATCAACCTGCGAAAGGCCGCTCAAGCGGCTGTAAGCGGCGCGATAGCGATCGGGCGGAAAGCCGAGCCGGTTCATGCCCGAGTTCAGCTTGAGAAACACGCGCTGCGGGCGTTCGGTCTTGTGGGCGGCCAACATTTGAATCTGCTCGTCGCAATGCACCGTATGCCATAGATCGAGGCGTGAACAAAGCTCGAGATCGCGCGGCTCGAACACGCCTTCGAGCAGCAGGATCGGGCCGCGCCAACCGAGAGCCCGCACCCGTTCGGCTTCGGCCAGATCGAGCAGCGCGAAGCCGTCGGCCGCGTTCAATCCAGCAAAGGCGCGTTCGATGCCGTGGCCGTAGGCGTCGGCCTTGACCACGGCCCAGAATCGGGCGCTTGGCGCCGAGCGGCGCAGCCGCGCGAGGTTGTGGGCGAGCGCGGCTTGATGGATCGTGGCCTGGATCGGACGCGGCATTGGTCGCCTTGGATCAACGGTTGAAAAGGCTGTGAGAAGGTGCGCCGCAACGAGCGGTTTGCGTGCGGTACGTCGCAATTTTTTTCATGACCCCCATGCTATAACCAATCGAGCCAGGGTCTGTCGGCAGTCGAGCGGGAGTGCGACCATTCACCGATCCAAAAGGAGACACAAGATTCCCAAGAGACAAGCGATGGGCTTTGAAGAAGCGGCCGCGGCACCTGCATGAAGCGCGGCTTCTTCACGATCATGGCCGCGCAGTTCTTCAGCTCGCTGGCCGATCAGGCGCTGTTCGTCGGCGCGGTGCAGTTGCTGCGCGGAAGCGGCGCGCCAGACTGGCAGCAGGCCGCGTTGGTGCCGATGTTCGCGCTGTTCTACGTGGTGCTCGCGCCGTTCGTCGGCGCCTTTGCCGACGCGTTGCCCAAGGGCCAGGTCATGTTCATCAGCAACGCGATCAAGGTGGTGGGCTGCCTGATGATGCTGTTCGGCACCCATCCGCTGTTCGCCTATGCCATCGTCGGGCTTGGCGCGGCCGCTTATTCGCCGGCCAAGTACGGCATCCTGACCGAGCTGTTGCCGCCTTCGCAACTGGTGAAAGCCAACGGCTGGATCGAGGGGCTGACCATCGCCTCGATCATCCTGGGCGTGCTGCTGGGCGGCCAATTGGTCGGGCCGGTGATGTCGTCGGCGCTGCTGTCGATCGACTTTCCGTTTCTGACCACCGGTGTCGACACGCCCCCCGAAGCCGCGATCGCCATGATGATCTTCGTCTACGCGCTCGCCGCCGGCATCAACCTCAAGATTCCGCACACCGGCGTTCCGATGCGGCCGATGCCCAAGCATCCGCTCACGATGCTGCCCGATTTCTGGACCTGCAACAGCCGGCTCTGGCGCGACAAGCTGGGCCAGATTTCGTTGGCCACGACGACCTTGTTCTGGGGCGTGCTCGGCAACCTCAAATACATCGTGCTGGGCTGGGCAGCGGTCGCGCTCGGCTACAACGTCACGCAGGCCTCCGCGCTGGTCGGCGTGGTGGCGATCGGCACTGCCGTCGGCGCTGTGGTGGCTTCGGTCAAGATGAAGCTCGATCAGGCGACCAAGGTCATTCCGCTGGGCATCGCGATGGGGCTGCTGGTGCTGCTTTTGAACTTCATCACCAACGTCTGGCTGGCCGCGCCGTTCCTGATCTTTCTCGGCGCCCTGGGCGGCTTTCTGGTGGTGCCGATGAATGCGCTGCTGCAGCACCGCGGCCACAACCTGATGGGCGCGGGGCGATCGATCGCCGTGCAGAACTTCAACGAGCAGGCCTGCATCCTCGGTCTCGGCGGGTTGTACAGCCTGTCCAGCGGATTGGGGCTATCGGCGTTCGGCGCGATCACCGGCTTCGGGCTGGTGGTGGCCGGCTTCATGTGGCTCATAAAGCGCTGGTATGCGCGCAATGTCATCCGGTATCGGGACGAGATCGAGCATCTGCTCGACATTGCGCGCCGCGACGACCTGCATCATTGATGCGGCCTTGCCGAGAGGCCGGCAACGTTCGATGAATATAGGGCGCGTTGACACTACAAACGGGAGATGCGTTTGTAGTGTCAACCGGCCCTAACCGCTGGGCGCCCCGCCTTCCGGACTGCCGCCGCGGTGCAAGCTGCGCCAGATGTGCCGCCCCAGCCGCCAGCCGAGCACCAGCAGTGCCACGGCAGTGACATAAATTAAAACCGCCGGCCAGTGGGAGGAGCCCTCGGCGGCGTTGGTGAACTGAATCAGCGCGATGGCAGCCGCCAGCGCAAGCAGCAGCAGCGCCACGGTGAATGCGAACGAACTGAAATTGCGCCTGAAAACCGGCTCCGGCGCCGCAGACTGCGTTGGCCGCTGACCGCGGACCCGCGCCTCCAGCGCAAGCAACTCGGCTTGATCGCGCTCGCTCCAGATGCGCGCCAACTCCTCGGCATGGGCCACCTCGAACCGTTGCAGCGCGAGCACATCGTCGCGCGACAGCACCCCCCCGCCCACCGCCACGCCGGTTCGTTGCTCGATCCAGCCGCTGCCGCGCTGCTCATTGGCCGCCGCCAGCAAGGGCAGGTCGTAGGTCAGCAGGAATTCGGTGAGTCGGGTCATCTCGAAAATTGCAAGTGATTTGCAAACAAGGAGGGAATGAGATATTGCTCCTGCCAAGCGGATTTGTGCATCCCGCGAACAGGGGAGCGGAGCATCTTTACAAACGAAAACGAGGACCGCACCGCTTCCGGGCACGGCCCCGCCATCACCCGGGGTGTCAGGCCGCCAGGCGCTGCTCGATTTTCGAGCGGGTTTCCTCGAGTTCTTGCGGCAGGTGGTGTTTGAGCCGCTCGAACAGTTCGGCATGCAGCCCGAGTTCTGCCTGCCAGGCGGCTTTGTCGATGCTGGTGACGGTGCGGAACTGCTCGGCACTGAAGTCAAGGCCGGTCCAGTTCAGTTCCTGGTAGCTCGGGCTGACGCCGAAAACGTTTTCCGTGCCGCTGACCTTGCCTTCGATCCGGTCGATCATCCACTTCAGAACGCGCATGTTTTCACCGTAGCCGGGCCAGACGAACTTGCCGTTGTCGCCCTTCCTGAACCAGTTGGTGGTGTAGATGCGCGGCAGCGTCGCACCGGATTTCTCAAGCCTTGCGCCCAGATCGAGCCAGTGCTGGAAGTAGTCGCTCATGTTGTAGCCCATGAACGGCAGCATCG
>JBDTRV010000219.1:0-5196 GCA_039931475.1 Burkholderiales bacterium
CCTTCGTCGAGCCAGGCCGCGCGCAGCGCCCAGGCGCGGTTCTTGGGCGCCTCCGCGACCATGACCGGGCCGTGCCGCGTGTAGCGATTGACGACCTTGCGCGGCGCGGCTTCACCCTTCACGGCAATCTCTTCGGTGACGAGCTGCATCGGCTCCCAGCGGCCTTTGTACTTGTATTCGCCGGGATTCGCCGGGTTGGTTTCGTACACGTACAGATCTTCCTGATCCATGTAGAAACGCGTGAGGCCGAACGCGATCGTGCCGTTGTGGCCGATCGAGATGCCCGGCAGGAACGGCTCGCCCGCGCCGATCACGTCCATCCCCGGCGCGCTGATGTGCGCGACATAACGCAGGCTCGGCGCGCCGTGGGCTCGGTGCGGGTCGTTCGCGAGGATCGGCCGACCGGTGGTGCTGCGCTCGGGCGCGATGACCCAGTTGTTGCTGCCGTAGCTGGCGAGCGTGTCGGCATCGGGCGCTTCGGCGGTGGGCGGAAGGACGGCATCGGGCGCCGTGCCGGCGGTGGGCGGCAGGGACGCAGCGGCAGCCGGCCCGGCGGCGAGTTTCGTGTTCGCCTTGGTGAACACCGGCGCGCCCGTCGCCGCCGTGTACGCGGCCTTGAGCGCGGCGGCCGGAACCGAGCACGGATCGAACCCATCGGCCAGTTTCGGCGTGATCGGTGGATCGAGTTCGCGCCGCAGCCAATCCACCCGGGCGCCGTTCGGGGTCAGGCAGAGCGCTTCGGCGCGCGCGATTTCACCGCTGTAGTTCAGGGTCAGGCCGTGGTGCCGAATCCGCACCACGTCCTCGGCCGACCATTTGGCGGGGCGATAGCCAAGCAGCTTGAATTCAGCCGGCAGCAATTCGGGCTGCGCGCCGACCTGCGCCACGTAAGCGTTGACGCCGGCCACGAACGCCTCGGCCACCCGCTTGGCATCCGATCCATAGGCCAGCCATTCGCGGTACATGTCGCCGCGAAACAGCACCGCGCGCGCCATTTGGTCGCTCTCTACCCAAGCCGGGCCGAAGTCTCGGGCCATCTCGCCCAGGCCCCGCTTGCGCCACAGATCCATCTGCCAGAGCCGATCGCGCGCCGCAGCGAAGCCCTGAGCGACGAAGGCGTCGTAGGTCGAACGCGCATAGGTGTGCGGCACGCCCCAGCGGTCGATCAGGATTTCGGCCGGGGCTTCGAGGCCGAAGACGGCGAAGGCGGTGTCGGCGGTTGGTGGCTCCGCTGGGGGCGCGGTAGTGGTGCAGCCGGCCAGCGCAACCGCGGCGGCAATGGATGCGGATCCGAGTACGTCGCGGGCATGGATGGCAAAGGTGCTCATAAAGACTCCTTGAAGTGAGTATTGACTGTCAGAACCTGAGGCGTCCGCCAGGTTGCTCCAGCGCCGAGACGGTTATCGCATCCAGCGTCATGCCCGTCAATCTTCTTCCAGATCAGCGAAGCGCACGGCGAGAAAATCGATCAAGGCTCGCACCGAGGACAACAACCCCCGCCTGGACGGGAACACCGCATGAATCACTTCGCGTCGCGGCGCCCATTGGGGAAGCACGTGTTCCAGTTCGCCGCGCGCTAACTGGCCCTGCACCATCATCGTCGGCAACTGCACCACGCCCACGCCTTCCAATGCGGCGGTCCTGAGCGCGAACATGCCGCGGGTTATCAGGCGCGGCCGATGGCGAATGGTGACCTGCGCGCCGTCGGGGCCGAGCAGATCCCACACGTGGTCGTCCTCCGGCGCACCCAGCGCCAGGCTGGGAAGGCGCGCGAGGTCGGCGGGCACGGTTGGCGTGCCGCCGGTTGCCAGCAGGCGCGGGCTCGCCACCAGACACTGGCTGCGATTGGCGAGCACCCGCAGCACCACATCGCTGTCTTCCAGCGGCGGCGGCCGCACTCGGATCGCGATGTCGATGCTCTCGCCGAGCACATCGACGCGGCGGTTCGTTTCCTCCAGATGGACCTCGACCCGTGGGTGGGCGGCCATGAATTGCGCGACCATGCGCGCCACGCGCGCGTCCAGCAGCGCGACCGGACAGGTCATGCGCACGATCCCGCACGGCTCCGCGTGCGTGAGTGCGACGACCTCGTCGGCGGCGTCGGCCTCCACGAGCATCGCCTTGCAATGAACGTGAAAGCGTTGCCCGATCTCGGTGACCGCGAAGCGGCGGGTCGAACGCTGGATGAGGCGCGCGCCCAAGCGCTCCTCCAGCAATGCGATGCGCCGGCTGAGCCTGGATTTGGGCATGCCCAGCGCCCGGCCCGTGGGAGCGAAGCCGCCGTGCTCCACCACCTGCACGAAGTAATACAAGTCGTTTAGATCTCTCATGCCGATCGTTCCAGTAACAGGACACTGAAGGCAGATTCTGCCGACTACCGGGATCACGGTTCCGTCACTACTCTATGAGCATGTCGGGGGATCGCCCCGCGTCACAGGAGAGAACGCATGAAGAAAATCCTCGGAATCTACAGCGCACCACGCCCGCACTGGGTTGGAGACGGTTTTCCGGTGCGCTCGCTGTTCAGCTATGGCAATCACGGCGTGCATCTGAGCCCGTTCCTGCTGCTCGACCATGCAGGTCCCGCACAGTTCGAGCCGGCTGCGCGGCCGCGCGGCGTCGGCGAGCATCCGCATCGCGGTTTCGAGACCGTCACCATCGTCTACCGAGGCGAAGTCGCGCACCGCGATTCGACCGGCGCAGGCGGTTTGATCGGCCCCGGCGACGTGCAATGGATGACCGCAGCCAGCGGCATCCTGCACGACGAGTTCCACTCGCAGGCCTTTACCGAGCGCGGCGGCGAACTGGAGATGGTCCAGCTCTGGGTCAACCTGCCCGCCAAGGACAAGATGGCGGCGCCCGGCTACCAGACCTTGCTGGATGCGGACATCCCCGTCGTCGATCTGCCGGAAGGGGCGGGCCGGGTTCGCGTCATCGCCGGCGAGTTCGACGGCCATCGCGGCCCGGCTCGAACCTTCACGCCGGTGGACGTGTGGGACGTGCGCCTGAACCAGGGTGGCGTTGCCCGCTTCGACACCCCGGCCAGCCACACGCTCGCGTTGGTCGTGCTGCATGGCACCGTGCTGGTCAACGGCGGCGAGGTCGTGCGCGAGGGCCAGTTGGTGCAGTTCGACCGGCACGGCGGCGGCGTCGAGATCGAGGCCAACAGCGACGCGGTCCTGCTGCTGCTCGGTGGTGAGCCGATCGACGAACCGATCGTCGGCTATGGTCCGTTCGTGATGAACAGCCAGGCCGAGATCGCGCAGGCGATCGGCGACTTCAACAGCGGTCGCTTCGGACGCATGCACGCCTGACGTCAGGGCGGCGGTCTGGCCCTTCGATCAAACCGCCGTCGCTCTATTTGCCGCGAACGCGGCAAACCATGGCTACACAAAGCTGACCCAGGCGAAGTACTCCAATACCATTGGGTGAAGCACTCCTGCGAAAAAGTCGCCGCCTGCCGGCTTGCAAAAGCGGGCTGCGGCGACACATTGAACCAGCTTTCAAAGTGTTCCCGTTACGAAAATTCCGATCGATCGTCTTGCCGAACGCCATGCCGCGCCGACGCCCCATGCTGATCGGCGCCATCGCCGCGTGTATTGGCATATCGGCCAAAGGGCGGACCGGCGGCGGCACCGATGTGGCCGACGAAGGGCTCGCGGCGCATGCAATGCAATTTCCGCGCGACCACGGCAGCCATCCCGATTTCCGCACCGAATGGTGGTACGCCACCGGCCATGCGACTGTCGAGGGACGGTTGTTCGGCTTTCAGATCACGTTTTTTCGCTCGCGCATCGAGTCGGCGCAACCACTCGCATCGAAGTTCGCGGCCAAGCAATTGCTGTTCGCGCACGCGGCGGTGACCGACGTGAAAGGCGGGAAGCTGCTGCACGACCAACGCATCGCTCGGGTCGGCTTTGGCGTCGCGGAGGCTGCGACTGGCGACGCCGCGATTCGGCTGCGCGATTGGTCCCTGTTGCACGCAGGCGATCGATGGATCGCGAAGGTATCGGCCGATGATTTCGCGCTCGACCTTGCGTTCGAGCCGACTCAGGGCGTGCTGCTGCAAGGCAAAGGCGGCCTGTCGCGTAAGGGACCAGCGCCGGAGAACGTGAGTCACTACTACAGCCTGCCGCAGCTTGCGGTGAGTGGCAGCTTGAGCGTGGGCGGGCGCAGCTATGTGCTGCCCGAACCGGCGCGGGAGAACGTCGCGCCGGCCGTCGTACCTGTCATCGCCCCAGCCAACGCCGCATGGCTCGATCGCGAATGGAGCGACTCGATCCTGCATCCCGACGCGGTCGGTTGGGACTGGATCGGCATGAACCTGGCCGACGGCGGCGCGCTGATGGCGTTCCGGATTCGGGACCGCGCGGGCAACACGTTCTGGGACGGCGGATCGTATCGATCGGCCAGTGGCCAGGTGCGCGTGTTCGAGCGCTTTGATACTGGATGGCAGCCGCTGCGCCGCTGGAGCAGCGCGGCCAGCGGCGCGGTCTATCCGGTGGAATGGCGGTTGAACACGCCCATCGGCGCCTTCACGATCAACGCACTGGTCGACAACCAGGAACTGGACAGCCGCGCGTCGACGGGCTCGATCTACTGGGAGGGCCTTTGCGACCTGCTCGGCGAAGGCGGCGGCAAGCGGGTCGGGCGCGGCTATCTGGAGATGACCGGCTATGCGGCGGCGCTGCGGCTTTCCTGAGCGCGTGGTCGCAATGCCGGTTACTACTATTTAGATAGCTGAAAACGACCGTTGCACGAGCGGTAGCGGCCAAAAAAGCTCAAAAAACCAACCTCTTGTGTCGGTGCTGCCCAGCGTAACGTCGCGCAACGGCTTCTACGTGAAGAGCGTCGAGGACGCGAGCAGCGCTCAGCCCGGCGCGACCGGCGCCACGTTGCGCAGCCGGATGTGCAGCTCGCGCAACTGCTTGTCGTCGACCGGCCCGGGCGCGCCGGTAAGCAGATCCTGCGCGCGTTGGGTTTTTGGAAACGCGATCACGTCGCGGATCGACTCGGCGCCGGTCATCAGGGTGACGATGCGGTCCAGGCCGAACGCGAGACCGCCGTGCGGCGGCGCGCCGTACTGCAGCGCGTCGAGCAGAAAGCCGAATTTATCCTCCGAGTCCTCGCGCGAAATTCTGAGCGCGTCGAACACCTTGCGCTGCACCTCGGCGCGGTGGATACGGACCGAGCCGC
>JBDTRV010000220.1:0-5193 GCA_039931475.1 Burkholderiales bacterium
CCGGCGCTTGTACCAATCCAGCTGGCTCAGGATCGCGAACGCGAGCGCCGCCAGGGTGATCGTGGACAGCGGCGACGTGAAGAACTCGCCGATGAACTGCCCCACGTTGCTTTCGGCCGAAATCATCGCCTGCCGGTAGCTCTTGTCCATCAGCGGCCCGAGGATCCCCAGGATCAACGGCCCGACCTGAAAGCCGTACATCTTGAGGAAGTAGCTGACCACGCCGAAACCCAGCATCCAGTACACGTCGACCGGGTTGTTGCCAATCGCATAGGCGCCCACTGCCGACAGCACGAGGATCAACGGCAGCAGGATCGGCTTGGGCGTCTCGACGATCTTCGCGAACAGCTTGACGCCCGTGAGGCCGAACACCAGCAGAAAGCAGTTGGTCAAGGTCAGTGCGTGGACCTGGAACCAGAACAGGTGCGGCGCTCGATCATGAGCAGCGGCCCGGGATTGAGGCCGTGGATGTACAGCGCGCCGATGATCACGGCCGTGACAGCGTCGCCTGGAATGCCCAAGGTCAGCATCGGAATGTAGGCACCGTCGACGGCCGCGTTGTTTTCCGATTCGGGCGCGACCAGCCCCTCGTAGGCGCCGTCGCCGAACGGCCGCGACAGGTTCTTGACGCTGCGGCGCGCGTGGTCATACGCCATCAGCGCCGCGATGTCGCACCCCCCGCGCCAGGAAGCGCGCCGACCACTACGCCGATCACCGAAGTGCGGGTCGACAGCGGCAGGTATTTCTTGAGCAGGGCCCAGGACGGCAGGATCTTGGAGACGTCTTGCTTGACCGCCTTGAGCTTGATCTTGTGAAACTGCGCGAGCACCTCGGCCACGCCGAAGAAACCGATCATCGCCCCGACGTAAGAAATGCCCACCGTCAACTGCAGGCTGCCGAGCGTGAAGCGCGCCTCGGCCGTCATCGGTCCGAGGCCGACCGAACCGATCAGCACCCCCCAGGGCGCCCGCGAAGATGCCTTTTTGCGAGGGAACCGCCGGACAGACTGCCCAAGAGCAGGATGTCCCAGACCGCGAGCATCAGATAGTCGCGCGGCGCGAACTTGAGCGCGAGCGACGCGACCGCGGGTGCCGCCACCGCCACCGCCAGCGCCAGCATGCCGATGAAGCCGCCGTAGACGGACACCACGGTGGTCAGCCCGATCGCGGTGCCGGCTTCGCCGCGCTTGGCCAACGGATAGCAGTCGAGCGCGGTTGCAATAGCCGACCGGGCGCCGGGGATGTTCAGTAGGATCGGGCTGCGTCAGCCACCGTAGACGCCGCCCAGGAAGATGCCCGAGATCAGCGGGAGGCGCGGTCAACCTCCCACTTCAAGGTGAACGGGATTAGGATCGACACCGCCATCGTCACCGACAGGCCCCGAATCGCGCCGGTGACATCTCACGTGGCTGGGCATCCTTGCACCGAAAAGAACGCCGACTCGGCCGCGCCGCCGACAGCCATCAGGTAGGCGCTCCGTCTCAGCCAACGCATCAACTCAGTCCGGTTACCGGCAGCGCGGCGCCATGTACGGCGCGTGCAGCGTCGGACGCAAGAAACGCAATCACGCTGGCAAGGTCGGCCGGAGCGACCCAGCGCGACGGATCGGCATCGGGCATCGCATTGCGGTTTTCCGGGGTGTCGATGATCGTCGGCAGCACACAGTTGACGTTGATGCCCTTGTCGCGCAACTCGGCTGACATCGCTTCGGTCAGCCGAATCACACTGCTCTTGGACGCGATGTACGCGCCCATCTGCGCCGCGCCGCGCTGGGCCGCGAACGCGCCGACGTTGACGATCTTGCCGCCGCCGCCTTCGATCATCTGCGGCACCACGGCGCGAGCCATGTTCAGCAGCGAACGCGCGTTTAGGTCGAACAGGAAGTCCCAGGTCTGATCCGAGGTTTCGTGCACCGCCTCGCCCATGCGGAATCCGCCCGCGAGATTGCACAGAACGTCGATCTTTCCAAACTTGGCGACCGCCATCGCGATGCCGGCGTCAACTTCAGCGCGGTCCAACAGATTGGCCGAGATGAGCAGGCGGTCGGGCGTATCGCCGCCGAACTCGGTCAGCAGCGTTTCGGGTACGCGATCGAGCAATGCCAGCCGCGCGCCTTGGTCGTGGAAGACGCTTGCCACCGCCCGACCAAGATTGCCGGCCGCGCCCGTGATCATGACGGTGCGTTGTTCGCTCATGATGCAACTCCTGTGCGCCGCTTGGCTTCATGATACTGGCCCGTGCCCCGCGCGTAGACCTGATCGGACTCCAACACTGTACCGGGCTCGTAATCGGGCAAGCCCTGCACCCGTTCGTAAACCGGCACGAAATCGATGCGCGCCAGTTCCAGCAGTTCGTCCAGTGTCTCGATCACGAAGTAGGTTTCCTGGAAATCGTCGATCCGGTATTCGGTGCGGATCACCCGGTCCAGATCCAGCCGCACCCGGTTCGGCGAGGAGTCGTCCAGCGCGAAGACGCTTTCGGTCGCCGACGATGCGATGCCCGCGCCGTAGATGCGCATGCCATCCTTCTGTTTGACCAGCCCGAATTCGATCGTGTACCAATAGATGCGTGCCAGCTTTTTCAAGGTGCCCAGCTTGTTCGCGCGCAGACCGCCGACGCCGTAGGCCTGCACGTAGTCGGCAATTGCGGGATGCAGTAGCAGCGGCACATGGCCGAATACGTCGTGGAACACGTCGGGCTCTTCCAGGTAGTCCAACTCGTGCGGCTTGCGGATGAACTGGCCGGCCGGAAAGCGCCGGTTTGCCAGATGCTCGAAGAACACGTCGTCCGGCACCAGGCCCGGCACCGCGATCACCTGCCAGCCGGTGCGCTTCATCAGCAGATCGGATAGGCGCCGAAAGTCGGGAATCTCGTCGGCGCTCATCGGCAACTCGCTCATGCCGCGCACGAACGAGTCGCAGGCGCGGCCCACCAGCAGCTTGCGCTGGCGTTCGAACAGCGTCTTCCAGACGCCATGGTCTTGCGAGCTGTAGCTGTCCCAGTTCTGGTCGATGGTCCAGTCGGGCCGCTCGGGTTTGCCGGTATGACCGGCCGCGGCGCCGTGCTTGGCGATTTCGTTTAATTGCTGGATCACGGTGATCTCCTTGTCAGGCCGGCGGCGCGGCGAAGTTGGAAAAAGCTCGATCGGCGACGCGAGCCAATTCGATGTCGTTCATCGACAGGCCTTCTACATCGTGCGTCGTCAGCGTGATCACCACGCGGTTGTAGACGTTCGACCATTCGGGATGGTGATTGCGCTTTTCGGCGATCAGCGCCAACTGCGCCATGAAGCCGAACGCGGCGGCGAAGTCGGCGAACAGGAATTCACGCGTGATCAGCCCGCCACGCTCCTCACTGAAGCGCCAGTCGGTGAGTTGCGCAAGCAATGGAGCGCGTTCCGCAGCATCGAGCTTTTTCATGGCGCCCTCACCCGCGCTCGGCCGTCAGCACGCCGCGCTCGATCTGATCGCGCTCGAGCGATTCGAACAGCGCCTTGAAGTTGCCTTCGCCGAAGCCTTCGTCGCCCTTGCGCTGAATAATTTCAAAGAACACCGGACCGAGCAACGTGTCCGAAAAGATCTGTAGCGGCAAGCGTGGGTTGCCGCCTTCGGTGCTGCCGTCCAACAGGATGCTACGCGCCTGCAGCTCCGGCACCGTCCCCGACACCGGCTGGCCATGGCCGGGCAAACGCTTTTCGAGGGCTGCGTAGTACACGTCGTTTGGCGCGGTCATCAGCGGCACACCGTCGATGAATTTGAAGTCGATGTCGTAGATCGGCTCGCCGTCCTTGAAGCGGTCGATCAGATACAGCGGCGCACCGCCGATGCCACGGATCGCGGGCAGCCGCAGTTCCATCGGGCCAGTCGGGATCTCGAACGGCCGCGCGCCTCGCGCGAGCGCCACCTCATGCGCCTTGCACGAATCGGCCACGCGAAACGCGAGGCCGCAGGCCGACGGCCCGTGCTCGACCGCGAAGTAGCCGGCCGGGCTTTTGGGTTCGCGGTTGATGATGAAGTCGATCTGGCCCTGGCGATACTGGGAAACATCCTTGGACCGATGGTTGGCGGTGAGCGTAAAGCCGAGTCTCTCGAACACCGACTCGAGCGTGTCGGCTTGCGGCGAGGCGAACTCGATGAACTCGAAGCCCATCAGGCCCGTGGGGTTGGCGAACAGGTCGGGCATCGCAGTACCTCCTCTAAGGTTGGGGTAAAAAAAAGCACACGGAACGCGCCGAGGCAAGCATGGCATAGCAGCTTTTACGGGTCAGAACCGCCTGAAAGCTATTTGACGTTGAGCATCGTGCTCGGCAACCACAGCGCGATCCGCGGCCAGAACATCACCAGCGCCATGCCGACGGTCAGCAGCAGCACATAGAGCAGGCTGCCGCGGATGATGTACCCCATCGGCGCGCGGGAGGTCACCATGATGGTAAACAGATTCATGCCCACTGGCGGCGTGATCTCCGCGAGCTCCAGGTTCATCACCAACAGCACGCAATACCAGATCGGGTTGATCTCGAGGTGCTGCATCACGTGCAGGATCACCGGCGGCGGCACGCTGATGAACACCGCGCAGTCGTTGCTTCCGGCGCTGGCCGTGGGTTTTTATCCGACGCAGGGACGCGCGACCGGCGTGGCGTGGATGCTGGGCATCGGCCGCTTCGGTGGCATCGCCGGGTCGTTCTTCGTGGCAGAACTCGCGCTCCGGCACATGACGCTGCCGCAGATTTTCATGACGATTTCGATTTCCGGCGTGATTGCCACCGTGACGCCGCTCGTTAAGCAGTTCTCGCATCCAGAAAGCAAGGCCGCGAGTGGTGTCGATCGTTCGCAAGGCAGCGAAACACTTGCGCATTGACGTGGCTGGTGGGTACGCTGGCGCTTGAAAACGAGCAAACTGGATTTGCGGCACCCCTGGTTTTCTGCTTTCATGAGCCTGATCGAAAGGAAAAGAATGAAACTCAATCGGCGAAACCTGCTCGCGGCGGCTGCAGCCGCACCGACGGCGGCATGGCTCAGCGCCGCGGCGCCAATTGCGGCCAGAGCCCAGGGCGCCGCAGGCAGCGAACTGGTGTTGCTCGGCACAAAGGGCGGGCCGCGCGTCGGCGGCAACCGCGCCAATCCGGCCACGTTGATCCGGGTCGACGGTACGCCGTATCTAATCGATTGTGGATATGGCTGCGCCCGCCAACTCG
>JBDTRV010000221.1:0-5189 GCA_039931475.1 Burkholderiales bacterium
CCGGCTTGCCGACCACTCGTGCGTTGCCGCGCGCATAGCCGGTGCCGCCCTGGCTGGCCGGCGCGATCGTGAGTTTGTAGTCGGCCGCGGTCTGCTCGACCCAGGTGTTGACGCTGCCGTCGTTAACGGTATAGCGCGTGTTGCTCTGGCCGACGTCGGCTCTCGCGTCGCCAAATACCACGAAGCGTTTGGGCGTGAGCTGATTTTCGATCGTGCCCGAGCCGCAGGCGGCAAGTATTAGCAACACCGCGGCGGCAAAGACGGGCGCCAGCCAGCGGCGCGTCAAGAGTTGTTTCATGGAGGTGGTCCTGATGAGGGGTTCGAAACGATGGTCGTCGGTCTCGGTGGAGTTTAGCGACCGCAGTTCCTGGGGCTCGATCGCCACGCCGCACGACTCGATTGCCCAGGACGCCGACGCTCTCCCGGCGAGGGGAGTCGCCAGGCAGCAGCGCAATGCTCGAGTGTCGCCTTGCGCCGAACTCAGAACAGCAGCAGGATCGTGTGCGCCATGAGCCAGCCGAGCAAGGCGCCTACCGCCACGTCGCTCGGGTAGTGCAGCCCGAGTACCACCCTGGACAACGCCACCAGCATGGCGAACGGCCAGAGCACCCAGGCCAGCGCTGGAAAGTAGGCGACCAGCAAGCTCGAAAAACCGATCGCATGCAGCACATGCCCACTCGGAAAACTGAACTCGTCAAGCGCGCGGGCGCAGGCCTGCACACCGGGGCAGCCGACGAATGGCCGCGGTCGCGCGAAGTGGCGTTTGAGAATCGTGTAGATCAAAAGGTTGGTGCCGCCCAGCAGCACCATGCGCAGCGCGCAAGCGGTGCCCTGCACCGGCGCCAGCCACGGCAAACCGAGGATGATCGAATACCAAAGCTTGCCGTTCGACAGCCAGCTCACCGCCACCAGCATCCGCACCAGCAGCGGCCGCGCGCTGGCGCGATACAGCAGCAGCGACCAGTTGCGGTCGCGTTCAGCCCACCGATGCCACGCGGGCAGCGGCGGACCTTCGCGGTTCTGTCGCATCGGCGATCTCCATGAGTTGTGCCTCGAAGCGCGCGAGCGCGGCCGGCCAGTCGGCGCTCAAAGCTGCTTCCCGCGCCGCGACCCGCATCGGTGCCAGTTCGCCGTGCAGCGATGCGAGCAGCCCGGTCGCGACCACGAATGCGGCGTCGTCCCCGGGCGCGATCAACCGGCCGTTGACCCGGTTGACGACGAACTCCGACGCCGCCGCCGCATCGAATGCAACCACCGGCAGCCCAGACGCGAGCGCCTCGAGCGTGACGTTGCCAAAGGTTTCGGACAGGCTGGGAAACACGAACAGATCGGCACTGGCGTAGTAGGCGGCCAGTGCGTCACCGGTCTTCATTCCGGCAAAAAGCACTTCCGGAAATTCGCGCGCCAGCCGGGTCTTGAGTGGTCCGTCGCCTACCACCACCATGCGCGCCGACGGCACCAGTTCATGGGCGCGTCGCCAGGCCGCCAGCGCAAGGTCGACGTTCTTTTCCGGCGCGAGCCGGCCCACGTAAAGCAGTACCGGGCCGTCTTGCGCGCCCCACTTCAGGCGCAGCGCTTGATCGTGCTTGTCGGGCGAAAAGCGGGCCGCATCGACGCCGCGCCCCACCCACTCGACCCGCTCGAAGCCCTGCTGTGTCAACTCCTGCTGCAGGCGCCGGGTCGGCGCGAAGGTGCGCGCGGTGCGGTTGTGCAGGTTGCGCAGATAGCGGCCAATCAACGGCGCGAGCCAGCCGAGGCGGTAGTAGCGGCTGTACTGGTGAAAATTTGTGCGGAAATCCGACGTGGTGGGGATCGACAGGCGCGCGGCGGCGGCCACCGCCGCCCGCCCGAGCGGCCCCTCAGTGACCACGTGGACGAGTTGTGGGCGGGTCTGCGCAAAGCGCTTCGCCAAGGTGGCAGGGCGCGCCAGACCGAAGCGCAAGTCCGGGTACATCGGGATCGGAAAACCGGCGCAAAGCCATTCGCCGGCTGCGGCGCCACGCGATTCGCCTTGCTGGCTCGGCCGAATGACCTCGACCTCATGCCCGGCAGCACGCAAATACGCGACCATGCGTGCCGCCGTCAGCGCCACGCCGTTGACTTCGGGAGGAAAGGTTTCGGTGACGTAACTGATTCGCATGGCTTCGGTAAGTTGCCGGCACTGTAGCAAACGGCCACGAACCCGAAGATCGACAAAACCCTAGCAAGCGGCGCGCCCGTTGCCGGGCCGCGCGGCTCAGTTGCCGTGCGGCGTCTTCTTTTTGATCATCGGTTGGATCTGGCGGCAAGGCGGCGCTCGCCTCTCGCGCCAACGGTGGGCGCAGTTCCCATGCCCACGATGCCGATGCACCCATCGACAGCGCGCGCGGTCGCTGCCAGACTGGCGGGGTGATGAGGCCCAGCCCACGACCCAGGAGTTTTCCCATGCCCGCCGATTCCGCCCGATCCGCCAATTCCCCCGCCTCAACCTCCGCCATCGAAGGTTCCGGCGCATTCCCGTCTCGTTTCAAGCAGCGTCCCGCCGGTTCGACCTGGGGCGACTTCGGTCCCGGCGACCAACTCGGCCGCATCAACCTGTTGACGGCGGCGAAGGTGCGCGAAGGCGCGGCCGAAGTGAAAGAGGGACGCGCCTTCTGCCTCTCGCTGCCGCTGGACGTGCCGGGCGAGGCCAAGCTCAATCCACGGCGCCATCCGCCACGCCTCAAACCGACCGAGATGAACGGCGAGCCCTACATGAACAAGGGCCTGCGCCATCTGGACCCGCGCAACACCGACGTGATCTGCGACGACCAGGTGCAAATCTGCCTGCAGTACTCGACCCAGTGGGACAGCCTGGCTCACGTCGGCTCCTGGTTCGACGCCGATGGCGACGGCGAGCCCGAGAAGGTCTACTACAACGGCTATCGGGCGCACGAAGACATCATCGGTCCGGGCGATCTGAAGCTGGCCGATTGCGGCTGCGGGCCCACCGGCTCGTACGCGATGAAGCTTGGCATCGAGAACATGGCGGCGCATCCGATCCAGGGGCGCGGTGTGCTGGTCGACCTGCGGGCGCATCTGGGGGACGAGCGCACCCTGGTCGACCTCGAAACCCTGCAGCGCATCATGGCGGCCGACCAGGTACGGATCGAGTCCGGCGACATGCTGCTGTTGCACACTGGCTTTGCCGACCTGCTGCTTTCGATGAACAAGCAGCCCGACAAGGAACGTCTGGACCGCTCCTGCGCCGCACTCGATGGGCGCGACCCCAAGCTGCTGCAATGGATCACCGACAGCGGCATCGCCGCCCTGATCGCCGACAACTATGCGGTCGAAGCGCATCCGGCGCGTAGGGCCGAGGGCGACGCCGAACGCGCCTCGCTACCGCTGCACGAGCATTGCCTGTTCAAGCTCGGCGTGCCGCTTGGCGAACTCTGGTGGTTAAGC
Source organism: Burkholderiales bacterium (assembly GCA_039931475.1). Taxonomy (GTDB): domain Bacteria; phylum Pseudomonadota; class Gammaproteobacteria; order Burkholderiales; family Burkholderiaceae_C; genus JBBPYC01. The sequence continues at coordinate 3,427 of JBDTRV010000221.1, forward strand.
GACTTGGCCGCCTGGCTGCGCGAGCACCGGCGCAGCCGCTTCCTTTTGACCGCGCCGCCGCTTCGTCTGCCCGGCGCGGTCGGGTCACCCGCGACGCCGGTGGCGACCGTCTGAACTTGTTTTGTCGATTATTTTTGCCAGTTATCGCTCGTGCAGCATAGATTTTTAGCTATTAAAACAATAGTAAATGGCTGCGGACACGCGGACCGCACGATTCGCCGCGCGGTCGCAACCCGCCGCCCCGGTCAAAGCACCAGCGCGCCGCCCATCAACGCCATGACGAGGAAGATGATGAAGATGACGATCGCGATGTAGAACAGAATCTTCGCGATCCCCGCCGTGGCTGCCGACACTCCCGAGAAGCCGAAAAAACCCGCGATCAGCGAGACGACGAAAAAGATGAGCGCCCACTTGAGCATGAAAAACCCCTAGTTGTTGAACCGCGGATGCGGCGGTTGGACAACGCATCGTCGCTGCAAAACCCGAAAGTATTCGGCAAGACGAGCCGCCGACCGCGTGTAGGACGCCGGCGCAACACCTGAGCGGGCACGGGCTGGGAGTACGGGGCGGACGGGCGACTGTTGTGAGGGGCGGCCGCATCGCGCGCCGCAAGCTTGGCCTGCAAAGAGCGGGGCTTTTCAAGCAGACGCCGTGGAGCCGGCTTTGCCGGTCCACTGGCGTCGCCCCCTGCAAGGGGGGCGAAAACCGATACGCAAGTTAGCGAAGCCTGGGGGTGGGCTTCAATACGTGCTGTGCTGCCCGGTAACGTATTGCTCGAGCTGCTCAATCAGAAACTGCTGCTCCGAGATGATGTCCTTGACCAGGTCGCCGATCGACACCACGCCGATCAGCTCGTCGCCATCCATCACCGGCAGATGCCGCAGCCGGTGCTCGGTCATGATCGCCATGCACTCCTCGTTCTTCGTCTCGGGCGGCACGCAGCGCACCGGCGCGCTCATGATCTCGCTGACCTTCATCTCCTTCGAGGAGCGGCCGGCCAGGATCACCTTGCGCGCGTAGTCGCGCTCGCTCATGATGCCGCGCACATCGTCTGCTTCCATCACCAGCAGCGCGCCGATGTTTTTCTCGGCCATCAGCTTCATGGCATCGAACACCGTGGCATCGGGCGCGATCGACAACACATCCTGGTTCGGCTTGGACTTCAGGATTTGCAGCACTGATTTCATGGCGTTTCCCTTCTGGCTTCAAGGTAGTGGCTTGCGCTTCACGGCATCGAGCAGCGGCCCGATGATGTCGAGCGGCAACGGGAACACGATGGTGGTGTTCTGGTCGGAACCGATCACGCTCAACGTTTCAAGATAGCGCAACTGTATCGCCTGCGGCTCCTTCGCCAAAACCGCCGCGGCTTCGGCCAGCTTGTACGACGCCTGCAGCTCGCCTTCGGCATGGATCACCTTGGCGCGGCGCTCGCGTTCGGCCTCGGCCTGCCGCGCGATCAAGCGCACCATGTTCTCGGCCAGGTCGACGTGCTTGATCTCGACGTTGGTGACCTTGATGCCCCAATCGCTGGTTTGCGCCTCGAGGATTTTCTGGATGTCCAGGTTGAGCTTCTCGCGCTCGGACAGCATCTCGTCCAGGTCGTGCTTGCCGAGCACCGCGCGCATCGTGGTCTGCGCGATCTGGCTGGTAGCGGCCAGGTAGTTCTCGACCTCGATGATGGCTTTTTCGGCATCGACCACGCGAAAGTACAGCACCGCGTTGACCTTGACCGATACGTTGTCCTTCGAGATCACGTCCTGGCT
>JBDTRV010000222.1:0-5181 GCA_039931475.1 Burkholderiales bacterium
AGACCGGATTCCACTGGTAGTGCTGCATGATCGGCCAGAGCAGCGGCACGAAGATGAGGAAGATCGAGACGCCGTCGAGGAACATGCCGACCACCACCAGCATCAACACCAGCAGCATCAGCACGCCAAACTCGCCCAGGCCGGAATTCACGATTGCGCGCGTCACCGGGTCGATCACACCAAGGGTCGACAGCGAATAAGCGAAGATGCCCGCCAGAGCCACCACGATCAGGATCACGGCGGACAGTTCGCCCGATTCGCGCAGGATCAGAAACAGATCGCGCACCTTGATCGTGCGGTGAATTACCATGCCGACGAACAGCCCGTAGAACACCGCCACCACCGCCGCCTCGGTGGGAGTGAACCAGCCGGCGCGCATCCCGCCCAGAATCAGCACCGGCGCCACCAACCCCCAGACGGCCTCGCGCAGGCTGCGCCAGAACGGCGGCCGCACCTCTTCGCTGCCCTGCCGGCCCATGCCGTGGCGGCGCGATAACCAGAAGCTGGGCAGCATCAGCGCCAGCCCGACCAGCACGCCCGGCACCACACCGGCCGCGAACAGCGCGGGCACCGAGGCACTGGGCACCAGCACCGAGAACACGATGAATGCGATCGACGGCGGAATCAGAATGTCGGTCGCCGCGGCCGCACCCACCACGCTGGCGGAGAACGCGGCCGGATAGCCGGCGCGTGACATCGCCGCGATCATCACACCGCCGACTGCCGCCGCCGTGGCCGGTCCCGAGCCCGAGATGCCGCCCATGAACATTGCGACGCCGATTGCGACCACCGGCAACATCCCAGGCCCTCGCCCGACGATCGCAATCGCGAAGTTGACGAGCCGCTTCGCCACGCCGGAATGGTCGAAGATCGAGCCGACCAGCACGAACATCGGAATCGCAAGCAGCGGGTATTTGCCCAGGCCCGCGTAGAAATTCTGCGGTACCGCGAGCAGGCCATACCACTGAGCGCCCTGGTTCGCCAAAGCGATGCAGGCCGCGCCGGCCAGGCCCATCGCCGCGCCGATCGGCACGCCGGCGAGCATCATGACGAGGAAGGCTGTGAACAGCAAGGTGGCGATCATTCAGCCGCGCCCTCGCCGGATCAAGAATCCGACCGCCCGCAACGTGATCGCCAGAGAAATGATCGGCAGCCAGATCGAATACCACCATTGCGGCACGCCGATGCCGGGCGAGGTTTCGCCATAGCGCCAGTCGTCCCAGACCAGCCGCACCGAGAGCACCGTCATCAAGGCAAACAGCGCGATGACCATCAGCGCGCCGAACTGCGCGAGGCGATTTTGGCGCAGGGCCGATCCACTCGCGGAGAAAAATTCGATGCGGATGTGCCGGTCCCGCGCCACCGCGGCCGAACCGGCCACCATCGTGAGCACGATCATGAGGAACACCGAGAACTCCTCGGTCCAGGCGAACGAGCTGTCGGTGAAGTAGCGCACCAGCACGTTGGCGAACGTGATCGACGCGAGCAGCGCCATAACGATCACGGTGAGCCAGTCTTCGATCGCGATCGGCACCTTCGGCGCTGGCGTCAGCGGGTCATGTGGATCGTCGGAGGAATCGCCAAGCGGCTCTGGATGGCCCGGCAGGGGGCCGGCTTCGATGCGTTCTGACATGGGCCGCCATGGTAGCCAATGGACAGGTGATCGCGCATCGGGGTAATCCTGCGCCTTGCGGAAGCGCCGGATCTTTGGCGCTACGCTTTAAGTAGCTATAAACCAATGAACCATGAGCGGTGAAGGCATTTTTTGTTCAACTTTTCGAACTCGAAATTCTTTAGCCCATTGGGAGACAATCGCCGAATGCCCACCAGTTCCTCCTCGCTCACCATCACCCGCCCCGACGACTGGCATCTGCACCTGCGCGACGGCGCCGCGCTCGCGACCACGGTGCCGCACAGCGCCGCGCAGTTCGCGCGCGCAATCGTCATGCCGAACCTGAAACCCCCGATCACGACCGCCGCGCATGCCCTCGCCTATCGCGAGCGCATCCTCGCGGCCCTGCCCGCTGGCACGAGCTTCGAGCCGCTGATGACGCTGTATCTCACCGACAACCTGCCGCCGTCCGAAATCGAACGCGCGCGCGAAGCCGGCGTGGTGGCCTTGAAGCTCTACCCGGCCGGTGCCACCACCAACAGCGACGCTGGCGTGACCGATGTCCGCAAAACCTACAAAACGCTGGAAGCGATGCAGCGCGCCGGCATGCCGTTGCTCATCCATGGAGAAGTGACCGACCCAGCCGTCGACCTGTTCGATCGGGAAGCGGCGTTCATCGACGGCCAGTTGATCCCGCTGCGCCGCGACTTTCCCGAACTAAAGATCGTGCTCGAGCACATCACGACGAAAGAGGCGGCTCAGTACGTCGGCGAGGCCGGCGAGCACACCGGCGCCACGATCACCGCGCACCACCTGCTGTACAACCGCAACGCGATTTTTCTGGGCGGCATCCGGCCCCATTACTACTGCCTGCCGGTCCTGAAGCGCGAGACGCACCGCCAAGCGCTCATCGCGGCCGCGACGAGCGGCTCGCCGCGTTTTTTCCTCGGCACCGACAGCGCGCCGCACCCCGCGCAGCTCAAGGAACACGCCACGGGCTGCGCCGGCTGCTACACCGCGCTCACCGCGTTGGAGCTGTACGCGCAGGCGTTCGAGGCGGCCAGCGCGTTGGGCAAGCTCGAAGCGTTCGCGTCGTTCTACGGCGCGGACTTCTATCGCCTGCCGCGCAACGTCGGCACGCTGACGTTGCTGCGCGAGGCATGGTCCCCGCCCGAAACCGTGCCGTTCGGCGATGCGACACTCAAGCCGCTGGGTGGCGGTGAGAGCTTGAGCTGGCGGCTTTCCGGTAGCCGCTCATCCACCGAGCATTCATGAGCACGGCGCGCGCGTCCTGACCAAAGAACCAAAGAAAGCACTTGATGCCGATCCCCGAAAAAGAACTGCGCATCGCCCTGTTGATCGACGCCGACAACGCACCCGCCAACAAGATCGACGAAATCCTCACCGAGCTGTCCACCCTGGGCGTCATCAACGTGCGCCGCGCCTACGGCAACTGGACCAAGGCCGCACTCGACGGCTGGCAGCACAAGCTGCTCGAATACGCGATCCGCCCGATCCAGCAATTCGACTATTCGAAGCGCAAGAACGCCACCGACATGGCGATGACGGTGGATGCAATGGAGCTGTTCTACGCGGACCGGCCCGATGCGTTCGGCATCGTCTCGTCGGACGCCGACTTCACGCCGCTCGTGATGCACCTGCGCTCCAAGGGCGCCGCCGTCTACGGCTTCGGTGCCGACCAGACGCCAAAGCCCTTCGTCAACGCCTGCTCGCGCTTCCTCTACCTCGAAGCGCTCGGCGCACTCGACACTCCGGTGAGCCTGATCGAGGCTGACAGCGACGGCGCCAGCGACAAGAAGGCCAAGCGCGGCGCCAAGAAATCCGCCGCCGCCAAGCCCGGTGACGAGCCCGCACCGGGCGTGCCCGAGCACCCAGCACGGTTGCGGATGCCCACCAGCGCCTTGCGCCAGGACGCGCGCCTGTTGGACCTGCTGCGCGATGCGGTCAATGCGAGCGAAGACGAAGACGGCTGGGCCCGGGTTGGCGCCGTCGGCACGCAGATCGCGAACAAGACCTCGTTCGACGCACGGAACTACGGCTACGCGAGCCTCACGAAGCTGCTGGCCGCGACCCAGGCGTTCGCCATGCGCGACGAAGGCACCTCGCAGGTCGCGGTGCGGGACAAGCGCGGCAACAAGAACGCTTGAGCTGGCGGCAATGGTTGCCGGCGACAGCATTGCCACTATCGACATCGCCGCCGGCGCGCTTGACTGGCGCGCCCCTTGGTTCGCACCGTATCGCGCGAACATCGAACAGGCCTCTCATGGACTTTCCGATGGCGAAAGCGTCGCGGCCGCAATCGATCGGATTGGCCAGAATGCCAATGGCGGCACGGGCGTCCGCTTCACCGCTTCCTCCGCGCTTCCGCACGGGCACCCCTACGAGAGCTTCATTGCCCGGACCGGCACGGTGCCCACGCGAGACAACCTGCACGACCTGTTCAACGGCCTGGTCTGGCTCGCGTTCCCGCAGACGAAGCGCCTGCTGAACCGATGGCAGTCCGCGGAAATCGACCGCGCCGGCGTGGCGGGCACGCGCGGGCCGCTGCGCGACGCGCTGACCGTACTCGACGAAAACGGCGCCTTCCTGCACGCGCCGGATGCGCTGTGGGACGCGCTCGCGGCGCGCGACTGGCAGCGGCTGTTCATCGACCTTCGCCCGGCATGGCGCGAGGCGCGCCTCGTGCTGTTCGGCCACGCGCTGCTCGAAAAGCTCACCGCGCCACGCAAGCCGATCGCGGCGCACGTCCTGCGGTTCGAGCCGGCGGGCAGCACATCTTCAGAACTCGACCGCGGGATGGTGCAGCGGCTGTCCCGGCAGGAACTCGCCCGCAAGCCGTTTTTACCCTTGCCCGTGCTCGGCGTACCCGGCTGGTGGGCGCAAAACGAATCGCCAGCGTTCTATGATGATGCGGCAGTGTTTCGGCCGCGCGCGCAGCCTCCCGGCGGTGCCGCAAACGCCTTGAACCGCGTCGCCGCGCCCCCATTTGCCGCTTTCGGGTCGGCACACCATTTTTGAGCCCGCCCTTCTTCACGGAGTTTTCATGAAACGGATTTTTCTGTTCGTCCTGACCAACATCGCGGTCGTCGCGGTGCTTGGCGTCGTGGCGAGCCTGCTCGGCGTCAACCGCTATCTTGAGCCGAATGGCCTGAATCTGGGCGCCCTGCTCGGCTTTGCGCTCGTGATCGGGTTCGGCGGCGCGATCATCTCGCTGCTCATCAGCAAGCCCATGGCCAAGTGGACGGCCGGCCTCACGATGATCAACGAGCCTAGCAATCAGGATGAACAGTGGATTGTTTCCACCGTGCGCCAGTTCGCGGATCGCGCGGGCATCGGCATGCCCGAAGTCGGCATCTTCGAAGGCGCGCCCAATGCCTTTGCAACCGGCGCGTTCAAGAACTCGGCGCTGGTGGCGGTCTCGACCGGCTTGCTGCAAGGCATGACCAAGGAAGAGGTCGAAGCCGTGATCGGCCATGAAATCGCGCACATCGCGAATGGCGACATGGTCACGATGACGTTGATCCAGGGCGTGATGAACACCTTCGTCG
>JBDTRV010000223.1:0-5176 GCA_039931475.1 Burkholderiales bacterium
CGCGGGTCAACATGATCGACCTGTGGATGGAAAAGCCCGACAACGTGGCCGAGATTCGCACCGGTCTGGAAGCACGCTCGGTCGATACCAGCAAGTTCAAGGGCTACGAGGACAAGCTCGCGATCGCGGGCGACTACTGGCCGCCGCAGTTCGTGATCATGAATGGCGACACCTTGGAGCCGCTCAAGATCGTGAGCACGCGCGGCATGACCGTGGATACGCAGGAATACCACCCCGAGCCCCGGGTTGCGTCGATCGTCGCGTCGCACTTCAAGCCCCAGTTCCTCGTCAACGTCAAGGAAACTGGCAAGACGCTGATGGTTGACTACTCGAACCTCGACGCGCTCACGATCACCGAGATCGGCAGCGCGCCCTTTCTGCACGACGGCGGCTGGGATTCGACCAAGCGCTACTTCATGGTGGCCGCGAACCAGAGCAACAAGATCTCCGTGATCGACGCCAAGGAAGAAAAGCTCGCCGCCCTGGTCGACGTCGGCAAGATACCGCACCCGGGACGTGGAGCGAATTTCGAGCATCCGAAGTTCGGGCCGGTCTGGGCCACCAGCCACCTGGGCGGTGAGTCGATCTCGATGATCGGCACCGACCCCGAAAAACACAAGGATCAAGCGTTCAAGGTGGTGCAGACGCTGACCGGCCAGGGCGGCGGATCGCTGTTCATCAAGACGCATCCGAACTCGCATTACCTGTACGTCGACACGGCGCTCAATCCGGATCCGAAGATCGCGCAGTCGGTCGCGGTGTTCGACATCAACGATCTCGACAAGGCGCCGATCGTCCTGCCAATCGGCGAGTGGACCGGCATCAACGACGGCGGCGCGATGAGAGTGGTGCAGCCCGAGTTCAACAAGGCCGGCGACGAGGTCTGGTTCTCGGTCTGGTCGGCCAAGGACAAGACCAGCGCGATCGTGATCGTGGACGACAAGACCTTGAAGCTCAAGAAGGTCATCAAGGATCCGCGCCTGATCACGCCGACCGGCAAGTTCAACGCCTACAACACCCAGCACGACGTTTACTGACGTTGGCCGGCCATGACAGCGCTGTGGACGATGCCACGCCATCGCGCCTTTCTCTCGATGGTGATCGCCGCGGCGTTGATCGCGCCGCCCTCCATGGCGCAGCAGCCTTCGGTGCAGCGCCAGCAGGAGTTGGTGCGGCTGGTGCGGCAGGACTGCGGCGCGTGCCACGGCTTGCGGCTGACCGGCGGCCTGGGTCCTGCGTTGACACCGGCGGCCCTTGCGAGCCGATCGGTTCCGGCGCTTGCCGCCACGATCATTCATGGTCGTCGCGGCACGCCGATGCCGGGTTGGCAATCGATGCTTAGAGAAGGCGAGGCGGACTGGATCGCCGCGTGGTTGAAAGAGGGATTTCCAGAGCAATGAACGCTTGGCTTCCATTCAATGGATCGAGACGGCCCACGTCCACCTTCCGCCGCCTGTTTGCAGCCCTCGTGGTAAGCGCCGGGTTCGCACTGAGCGGTTGTGCAACCCAGGCGGTGGGCACCGGTGACCTGGGCGTGGTGGTCGAGCGGGCCAGCGGCACCCTAGCGATCGTCGACACGAGCCAGCGGCGTGTGCTCGGTGAAGTCGGCGGCTTGGGCGATCTGTCGCACGCCTCCGTGGTGTTCTCGCGCGACGGCCTGTTTGCCTACGTGTTCGGGCGCGACGGCGGGCTGACGAAGGTCAATTTGCTGACCCGCAAGGTGGAGCGCCGCATCATGCAGGCCGGCAACAGCATCGGCGGCGCAATCTCGCAAGACGGCCGATTCGTCGCCGCGCAGAACTACACGCCCGGCGGCGTCAAGGTGTTCGATGCGAAGACCCTCGAACTTGTGGCCGACATTCCCGCGCTCGTCGATGGCAAGGCCTCGCGCGTGGTCGGGCTGGCCGACCTGCCTGGTCAGCGTTTCATCTTCTCGCTGTTCGATGCCGGGCAGATCTGGATCGCCGATCTGTCCGATCCGCACGCGCCGAAAGTGACGCGCTTTGAGGACGCAGGCAACCAACCCTACGACGCATTGCTCACGCCCGATGGCCGCCACTACATCGCCGGCCTATTCGGCGAGGACGGACTGGCCATGATCGATCTGTGGCAGCGCGAGCCAAGGGTGCGAAAGATCCTGTCGGGCTATGGCCGTGGCGAAGAGCCGCTGCCAGTGTTCAAGATGCCGCACCTGCGCGGCTGGGCGGTCGCAGGGCGGCGCGCCTACCTGCCGGCGATCGGCCGGCACGAGGTGCTCGTGGTCGACACGGAAAGCTGGCAAGAGGTCGCGCGCATTCCGGTCGCGGGGCAACCGGTGTTCGTGATCGCAAGGCCCGACGGCCGCCAGGTCTGGGTCAACTTTGCGGTGCCCGACTACCACAAGCTGCAGGTGATCGACACCATGACGAACGACGTGATCCGCACGCTCGAACCCGGCAAGGCGGTGCTGCACATGGAGTTCACGCCGCGCGGGGAAGCGGTCTGGGTGTCGTCGCGCGACGCCAATCACGTGAGCGTGATCGACACCGCAAGCTTCGCCACGTTGGCCACCCTGCCCTTGCCGTCGCCCAGCGGCGTGTTCTTCACCAGCCGCGCGCAGCGCATGGGGTTCTAGGGCCATGGGTGCGATCGAATCGTTCCAGCCCGACTGCCAGCGGTCGACGATCCGCTTCTCGCTGGTCAACGACTGGCAGCGCGACTTTCCGCTGGTGCCGCGGCCGTTCGATGCGATTGCCGCGGCCTGCCTGCAACCGCCGAAGCGCGTGCTCGAAGAGTTTTCTGACCTGCTCGAAGACGGAACGATCAGCCGCATCGGTGGCGTGTTCGGCCTGAACGCCGGTGGCGCAGGCCTGCTTTGCGCGATGACGGTGCCGCCCGATCGATTGCCGCAAGTGGCCGCGCGGATCAATGCCGAGCCGGGCGTCAATCACAACTACGAGCGCGAGCACGCTTTTAACCTCTGGTTCGTGGCAACGGCGCCGAGCCGGGAAGCCGCGCAGGCGTTGGTGCATCGGATTGAGGTTGCCACTGGCACTGAGGTCGTCAGCCTGCCGATGCGCCGCGCCTATCGCATCGATCTCGGGTTCGACCTGCGTGCCGGCACCGGAATCGACCGCAACGGCATTCAAAAGGCTGCGGTCGGCGCGGTTCCGGCCACCCTGCGGCCGCTGGCGGCACGGCTCGAGCTCGGCTTGCCCGTGGACCCGCGCCCGTTCCAGTGCATCGGCGCCGACGTCGGCCTGTCCGAAAACAACGTCATCGACGTGCTGCAACACTGGACGCAGGACGGCATCTTGCGCCGCTTCGGCGTCATCGTCCGGCATCACGAACTGGGCTGGGCCAGCAACGCAATGACGGTGTTCTCGCTGCCCGACGCCCAGATCGATGCGGCCGGCGCCCGGCTCGCGAAGCAAGCGGGAGTGCATCTTTGCTACCGGCGCGAGACGGCCGCCAATTGGCCGCACAACCTTTACTGCATGGTGCACGGTCGCTCGCGCGATGAGGTGATCGATCTGGTGAATCGCGCGACCGAGCGCAGCGACCTGTCAGCCGCGCCGCGCGAGGTGCTGTTTACCGGGCGCCGTTTCAAGCAGACCGGCAGCCGCTACTTCGCGGAGGCGTCATGACGGCGCTCGCCATCACCGCCCCTTCCATTGACCCCGCCGATGCCCGACTGATCGAGCGGCTGCACGGTGGTTTTCCCTTGTGCGAAGAGCCGTATGCTGAAATCGCACGCGAATTGCAGATGAGCGAGAAAGAGGTGCTGGCGCGCCTTGGCCGGATGCTGGAGGACGGCCTCCTCACGCGCTTCGGCCCGCTGTTCCAGATCGAGCGCGCCGGCGGCCAGTTCGTGCTGGCGGCGATGGCGGTGCCCGAGGAGCGCTTCGATGCGGTCGCGGCGCAGGTCAATGCCTTTGCCGAGGTCGCGCACAACTACCGGCGCGAACATGAGCTGAACATGTGGTTCGTGCTCGGCGCCGAGTCCCAGGAACTGGTGGCCGATGCCTGCCGCGGAATCGAGGAAGTCACGGGCTTAAAGGTCTACTCTTTTCCGAAGGAGCGCGAATTTTTCGTAGAACTGCGCCTTCCGGTCGAGGCAGTTGCATGAGCGGCCTCATGTCGTTCGACCGCGCCCTGATCGCCGCGACGCAGGCCGGCCTGCCGCTGGTGGCAAGGCCATATGATGCGATCGCAAGCCGGCTTGGCGTGAGCGGCGCAGCGGTGCGCGAGCGGCTGCAGACGATGCTGGACGAAGGGCTGGTGCGGCGCATCGGCGCGGTGCCGAATCACTACCGCCTCGGCTACACCGCCAACGGCATGAGCGTGTGGGACGTGGACGACGCACGGGTCGATGAACTCGGCGAGCAGGTGGGCGCGCTCGACATCGTCTCGCACTGCTACCGCCGGCCCAGGGCGCTGCCGGTCTGGCGCTACAACCTGTTCGCGATGGTGCATGGCCGCTCGCGGGACGAAGTCGAGCGCCAGACTCAGCGCATCCGAGATCTGCTGGGCGATGCCTGCAGCGCATCGGACATCCTCTATAGCACACGCATCCTGAAGAAAACCGGCCTCCGTCTGCGCGGCCAGGAGTAACAGCACATGTTTCGCATCTCCAACTTCATGCGCGATCTCGCGCGAGCCGAAGCCACCGGCAGCTATCCGCCCGCCCGGCGCGGCAAGCCGCCAGGCCCGGTGGTGATCTGGAACCTGATCCGCCGCTGCAACCTGACCTGCAAACACTGCTATTCGATCTCGGCCGATCACGACTACGAAGGCGAGCTTTCGACGCAGGAGGTGTTCTGCGTGATGGACGACCTGAAGGCATTCAAGGTACCGGTGCTGATCCTGTCCGGTGGCGAGCCGCTGCTGCGTCCCGACCTGTTCGACATCGCGGCGCGGGCGAGGGACATGCGTTTCTACGTCGGCCTGTCGACCAATGGAACCTTGATCGACGAGGCCATGGCCGACAAGGTGGTTGCGGCGGGATTCGATTACGTCGGCATCAGCCTCGACGGCATCGGCGCGACGCACGACAAGTTCCGGCGCCTCGAAGGTGCGTTCGATCGCAGCCTTGCCGCCGTTCGCCATTTGCGCGAACGGGGCCTGAAGGTCGGCCTGCGTTTCACGATGACCGATATGAACGCGCACGACCTGCCCGCGATGCTGCAGTTGCTGC
>JBDTRV010000224.1:0-5168 GCA_039931475.1 Burkholderiales bacterium
CACCGACACCGACACCGACACCGACACCGACACCGACACCGACACCGACACCGACACCAACACCGACACCGACACCAACACCAACACCAACGCCGACACCGACACCAACACCAACACCAACACCAACGCCGCCGCCGCCGCCGCCGCCGCCGGTCGTCACTCCGCCGCCCCCGGTCGTCACTCCGCCGCCCCCGGTCGTCACTCCGCCACCACCGGTCGTCACTCCGCCACCACCACCACCAAAACCGCCGGTGTTGATCCCCGAACGCCTGTCGCGGGTCGACGTGATCCGGGAAATCGTCGAGACAGACACCTCGATCTACGGGCGCAACATCGCGCAGGCGCCGATCTGTCTGGCGGTTGATGAGATGGTGGGCGATCCCGGTGTACAGAAAAGCGACGAGCTGGCACGCGAATGGGCGCGCATCCGGTCGCGGCCGAACCTCACCAACTGTGTGAAGTCCGAGCGGCGCAACGGGTGCCTCGACTTCTGACGGCGCGTGGCTCGGTGGTGACCCGGTCGCCGCTTGCCGCGCAAGGAAGCTTTGACTTTGCGTGGGTCGGCATCCTGCGTCCCCGATTGCATGTATGCGGCGTTGCGGTTCGCGATCAAGACGCCACTGCCGGTCGAACTATTCCGGCACGGATTCGCCGTGCGCCGCCTGATTCGGTTTACGCTATTGTTTCAATAGCTAAAAACCTAAAGGAGGTATGCGGAAAAACCTGTTTTTCATCAAAAAACGGAGGCCGCCAGTTCCCTTCAGAGCTTCAAGGTCAATCGCAGGAGCGCAGTGCGCCCACACGATGGCGTTCCACCGCCGGCCTTGGGCTGCGCTGGTGCGGCCGCAAGAGCCGGCCCTGGGGCGTGTGCGAGGGCGCTGCTAGCACGATGCCAAGGGGAGCGCAACCCCGTTAATCGGGTGACTGACCAGCGTTACACCCGGTTGACAGTCGCGCGGCTTTGCCGCCACCATGAAGACTAGGGAAAAGAGATCGCCGCGTGACAAGCTTTCGGCGAATCTGGTAGGGGACGCGGCAACCACTGTCGCGACGCTGTGCGCACCTTGGCACGCGGCGACGAACAAGGAGTTTGACGATGGGCCTCACGCATTTCCTCGACGCGCGATGGACGCGATGGACCCGCCTCGGGTTTGCCGTCTGCGCCGCCGCGCTCGCCGGATGCGGAGGAGGCAGTGGCAGTGGCAGCACCGGCAACGAACGCGACAGCGGCCCGCAGCAAACCACGCTCAGCGTGGCCGCGAGCGATGCCGATGGCGACACGCTCAGCTACCAATGGCGCGCCACCGCCGGCACCATCGACAACCGCGACGCGGCCAAGACGGTGTGGACGCTCCCCTTGAGCCCGGGCCTGCACTTCGCCTACGTGACGGTGACCGACGGCAAGGGCGGCTACGCGCAGCGGCAGTACGCGGTGTCCTCCGATCCGTTCGACGATCCGGCTCCGGCGCCCGCGCAGGCCCGCCATTCGCCTCCGCCGGTGACGGATTTCAACGGCCCTGCGATGCGACTGCGCTTTCAGTCGTTCGAGGCCACCCAATTCGCCGTTCCGGGTGCCGCCGCACAGCGACGTGACATCTACCTGCCCGATGTGCCGGTGCAGGTGGTCCGCGAAGACGGCGGTGCCATCCTGTTCGCGGGCAACACCGACGTGAGCGGCGAGGTCAGCCTGCCCAAGTTGGCCGCCGGCGCCAGTTACAAGGTCATGTGCGCCCACGCGGCCGGCTCGGACCTGCAGGACTGCGGGACGTTGTCGGTGGGCGAGCAGGCCGGAGTGCGGACCCTCGCGCCGGTCGTCGGCGACGTCCTCAACCTGCGCCTGTTCGGCCACGTCGGCTTCACCGGCGGCGGCGTCTGCGGCACCCACAGCGAGTTTTTCCAGCAGTTCGCGAGTGCCACCGTGCAATTGCTGCAAGCCGATGGCGGCGCGATCACGGCGCCGCGCCGGGTCAACCGCTTCGGCGACTACATGGTCGAAGCCACGGTGCCCGCGCGCGCGGGCTTGCGGTTGCGCGTTGCCTGCGGCAGCTACGCCGCCGTGCTGGAGGTGCCGGCGTCGCCCACGGCGGCGGGCTACTCGGCCAGCAATTCTCCGATCGAGTTGTCGCACCGCATCCCGAACAGCCGGCCGGTCATCACGCGCATGGTGGCCAACGGCCCGGACGGCAACCTGCGCGGCCAGGAGATCACGGACGAAACGGTAGGCGCTTCAAAAGTCCTGCCGGGCGAAGACCAGTTCCTCGCCTACAAGGGTCAGGACACGCGCCTGTCCGCCTGCCGCTACTACCGGGCGTTCGGCATGGTGCGCGACTGCGATGCGCAGGGCAACATGATCGCGCCGGTGACGATGGAGGAGTGGAAGCGCGAGCAACAGTTGCCGCCCTATCAATCGGCCGGCACGCAGGCAAAGGCTGACTATCTCAATGAGAAAGACTTGAACCTGACGCGCCGCATGACGGCCGCGGCCAAGTCGCGCGACAACATCTCCTTCCTCGTCTGCAACCACCCCGGTCCCGAGGGGCAGTCGCAACGCGAGGTGGACGAAGTACTTTCGATCGCGCTCGCCGGCGACCGGCTGGTGGCCTGCGTCGGCATGGAGTGGTCCGTCACCCCCGGCGCCAACGACAACAAGCCGTTCACCAAGTTCGTCACCTTCGGCCCGGACGGCTCGCTGCTGGCCTCGGTCAATCTCGACGGCCGCGGCGAAAAGTACCTGCCGGGCAACTGCGTCGCCTGCCACGGCGGCTCGCAGTACAACGGCAAGTTTCCTGAAGGCGGCAACCCTTCGCCATCGATCGGCGCGCGCTTCATGCCGTTTGACACCAACAATTTCCGCTTCGGCTCGGCAAAAGAATTGACCGAGCCGGTGCAGGCCGAGGATCTGCGCCGCCTAAACGAACTCGTGAGCGCCACCGAATCGCTCGACGACACAGAGGTCACGCCCACGCGCAGCCTCGTGCAGGGCTGGTACGCGGCGGGCGGGAACACGCTCGATCGCAACTACGTGCCGCCCGCGTGGAAAGCCGCCGAAAGCACGACGCCCGGCGCGGCGCGCTTTTACCGCGAGGTGGTCGGTACCTCGTGCCGGATGTGTCACATCGCCCTGGGCGGCTCGTTTGACTGGGACACCAGCGTGCTCACGCCGGCGCGGGCGCAAACGCATGTGTGCGGCGGCACGGCAGCGCTGGCATTGAACGCGTCGATGCCCAATGCGTTGCTCACGCGCGACCGGATGGACAAGAAGGCGAATGCCGATCCCGCCCTCGCCGCGTTGATGCGCACCTTCCTCGGATGCACAAGTCCGCTGCCAGACCCGGTGTATCCGGCGCGTTGAACGGGCGCGCTGAACGCGAAAAAACGGCACGCCACTGAACCGAACAGGAACTTCGCTCAATGAATGCCCCTCGATTTGCTCCCTTCGTCGTCTGCACGGCGGCCGCGCTGATGTCGGCGTGCGGCTTCATTCCGCTCGGCAATACCTCCGCGAGTTCCGTGCCGACCCCGACCTCATCGCCGGCCCCAGCCGCATCGGCGACCCCGACCGCATCAGCGGCATCGGCGGCGCGGACCGTTCAGGCGGCGCCGAGCCTGCCGGTGGCTTGCCTCGCGCCGTCCGAAGCGCTCGATGCGCCCGCGCCGGTTTCCTTCCAGGCCTCGATCACCCGCGCCGGCCAGCAACTGCTCGACCAGGCCAGCCGTTGCGTCGGAAATGAGGCGCGCACGTTGGTCATCGATCCGCTGATCGACGCCAACACCGGCGCGCAAACCGTGAGCACCGTATCGATGGGCGAGCAGCTCGCGGCGCTCGTCAAGAGCCAGCACGGCAATTGGCACGTACAGCCCCTGACGCGCAAGGCGCTTGCGGAAAAACCGCTGCTGCTCATCGGCACCCTGACGCCGGTCACCGTCGAGCGTTCGGTCGATACGGTGCCCGATGCGTTCCGCGTCTGGCTCACGGTGATCGACTTGCGCAGCGGCCGGGTGGTCGCCAAGCAGATCGACCGCGCGACAGTCGCAAGCGTCAACCCCGAGCCGCTCAAGTTCTACCAGGACAGTCCGAGCTGGTCGAAGGACCGGGCGGTGCGGGGCTACATCAACTCGTGCCAGATCAACACCCGCATCGGCGATCTGGCCGACCCCGACTACCTGGCCATGTTGCCGGCCTCGGCCGTAGTCAACGAGGCCATCATCGCGTACAACGCCGGAAGAGTTCCCGCGGCCAACGGCCTCTACAAGGAAGCGGCCACATTGGCCGATGGTGAAGGCGATCTGCGCGCGCTCAATGGTTTGTACCTCACGAGCTGGCAACTGGGCAAGCAAGACGCCGCGCGCGCCGCGTTCAGCAAGCTGGTCGCCACCGGCCTGGACCTGAAGCAGGTGCCGATCAAGTTCCTGTTCAAGCCCGGCGGCACCGATTTCTACACCTTCGGCGACCTGGCGCAGCAATACGAGATCTGGGTCGCCACCCTGGCGCGGGAGATCGAGCAAGCGCGATCGTGTGTGCGCATCGTCGGCCACACCAGCCGCACCGGCAGCGCGAGCCTGAACGACCGGCTTTCGCGCAAGCGCGCCGAGACACTGGAGCAAATGCTTGAACACGACAACCGCAGGCTGGCCACGCGGTTGAGCGCATTGGGTGTCGGTTCGAGAGAAGCACTGGTGGGCCTGGGCACCGACGATCTGCGCGATGCGCTCGATCGGCGGGTGGAGTTTCGGGTGGTGGATTGCGTTTGAGCGGCTGCGCGTGGGCCCACGTGGATTTTCTTAATGCGTGGCGTTCCGGGTTTGACAACACAACGAGACTGTTGAGGGAGACACTGCCATGAGGATTGGTGATATTGGTCGTGCGGCCGTTTTTGCAACACTGGCCGGGCTTCTGGCGCTGGGAAGCGGCTCCGCCAGCGCGAGCGTCGATTGGGTGAATGGCAGAACGCTGTTCGGGACCGACCCCGGACCGCCAGCCAACGGGCGCTGCATCGGCTGCCACGTCGCCCCCGGCGGTATTGCACGACCAGCGATCGCGATGCAGGGAGTGGATGCGGCGGGGATCGACCGTGCGATCCTGGACGTGCGGCCGATGAATTCCATCAGCCTTGCGCCCAGCGACCTCTCGGACATCGTGGAATTCCTGAAGGCCCCGACTCTGTCGG
>JBDTRV010000225.1:0-5160 GCA_039931475.1 Burkholderiales bacterium
CCCTCGGCCAACTGCAGGGCGTGCAGTGGCAGGTGGTGGGTTTTCAGCACCGCTTTGGCCAAGCGCCGGGCGACGACGAAACCTTCGGCTGGAGCGAATACCTGCTGTACAACCAGAAGCGGGGTTTTTCGTTTTTGGTCGATTCGCAGGAAGGCTTCAGCCTGGTCAAGACGGCGAGCGGCGCGCCGAAGATGGCGGCGAGCAACTCGACCACCGCCAAGTACCTGGGTACGACCTACAAGCTGAAATACAGCTATGCCGCCGAGACCGATTACGCCGCCGGCGAATTTTACTGGCCGGTGGTGCGCGGGCAGAAAACCTTCAACCGCGACTTCGCCAACGGCGACCGGCTGCTGTCGCTGGAGCAGACTCCAAAGGAGCTGACCTGGTCGGTCGGCGGCATGGTGCAGGCTGCAAAGGTGTTCGATGCGTTCGGCATCGAGGATCAGCGGGCGGCTTTGGGCAAAGGCGACGTCAAGCCGTTTTCCGCCGCGCCAAGCATCGGCTGCGGCACGCTGATCGCGATCCTCGTGTTGCTGGTGTTCCTTTCGTTGCTGCTGAGCATGTGCTCGAGCGGCGGCGCCGGCGGCTATCGCAGCTCGGGCGGCTCGTACGGCGGCTGGTCGAGCGGCGGCGGACACAAATGAAGCAACTCCGTATCAACCTCGAAAATTGGAGATCACCATGAGTTTTGAATGGCTAAGGGCCAGCGCCGTGCTCGGCTCGATCATGTTCGCGCTGATCGGCGTGATCGTGTTCTGGCTGAGCTTCCTATTCATCGACAAGGTCACGCCCTACAACCTTTGGGAAGAGCTGGTCGAAAAGCAGAACGTGGCTTTAGGCGTGGTCGTCGGCGCGATGTCGCTCGGCATCTCGATCATCGTCGCGGCGGCGATCCATGGATGAACCCACCCCCAGGCTTCGCTTAGCGTAGCTCGGCTTTCTCCTACCCCAAGTCCAAATTGCCGATCGGCGGATCGCGCTAAACCGTTGATCAGGCCTTGGCCAGCCGCTTAACGCCGGACGAGCGCACCACTTCGCCGGTGCTCGCGTACGTCTCATGGTTGCGCTCGATATCGCCCAGCGCGTACTGGTAGTTCACCATCACGCCCCACGAGCTCTTCATGCCGCGCGGGCTCGGATCGGCGCCGGCATGAATGCGCTCCAGCCGGGCGCCGTTGCCCAGGTGAAAGCGCGCGACCGGGTCGATCGCACCGCCGCGCTCGGACGGCTGCACCAAGTAGCGCGCCGCGATCTCGGCCAGCGGCTTGGCATTCTCGGGCGCGTTCGGCTCGGCGTTGCCCGATTCAAGCGCGACGACCAGTTGTTTCTGCTTCTCTGACAGCGCGCTTTCGCCCGCATCGATCTGCTGCCGCGCCCAGCGCCGCAGGCCCGGCACCGGAGACAGCGTGACGAAGGTGCGCAGCGCGCGCAATTCGTGCCGCAAATCCTCGACCACCTGCTTGATCAAAAAGTTGCCGAACGAGATGCCACGCAGGCCGGCGTGGCAGTTCGAGATCGAATAGAACACCGCCGTCTTGGCGCTTTCCGGGTCGACCGGCTTGCGCTCGGATGACAAGATCGAGTCGATCGACGACGGAATGTCCTCGGTCAATGCGACTTCCACGAAGATCAGCGGCTCGTCCGGAATCGCGGGGTGGAAAAAACCGTACAGGCGCCGGTCGGGCGTTGCGACCCGGCCGCGCAGATCGTCCCAGCTCGTGATCTCGTGCACCGCTTCGTATTCGATGATGCGTTCCAGCACCTCGGCCGGTGTTTTCCAGTCGATCCGGCGCAGCTCCAGAAAGCCGCGGTTGAACCAGGAGCCGAGCAGGTGCGCGAAGTCGCGGTCAAGATCGCGCAGCTCGGGGTGCTTGGTCGCCGCGTCGAGCAGGTCGCGCCGCATCGAGATCAGCGCGCCGGTGCCGCCGGGCGCGCGATTGAGCCGCCGCACAAGTTCCTGCGACGGCGGCTCGGATGCGAAATGCAGCTCGCGCGCGGCAGTGGCCTGCGGCTCTTTCGCAAAGCGTTCGATGGCGGTGCGCAGCCGTGCCTCGTCGACCGAAAAACGCTTCACCACGTTCTTGAAAAAAACGGCGCGGTCCTTTTCGTTCAGCTTCCGAAAACCGTCGAGGATGTCGGCCGCGGTCGCGATGCCGGTGGCCTCTCCCTTGCCGCGCAGCAGCGATTCGCACAGCTCGATCAGGTCGCGCGAGCGGTTCTCGGCGCCGCCCGTCAACTGGCGGCCGGTGTCGGCGATGCGTTTGAGCAGATCGTTGAGCACTGTTGAAACTTCCTTGGCCTGGCTTCTAGAAGCGGGCGCGTGAGCCAGATCGGCTCTCCGTTCGCCCTTCGTTGCATTGTCGCGTTGATTGGGCCGGCACTATGGCAAACCGATCTTGTGGGCCGGTTTGATGAGGCAAAACGACCTTCTGCGCGCGTCGGTTGGGCGTTTTATGCTACATAAAACGTAGCGATAACCCCATTTTTGAATCCAAGTGCTCCCGCTATTGCCCCGGCTGGATGCGCACCGGAACACCGCACCGCGTAAAATGTACAGACCGTACGAAAGGAGCGACATCATGCGCGTGAACACCGTGGGCCTGGAGCAGGGGCGCAGCACCCTGCCGGAACTGGCGGCGCAGGCCAACGCCGGCCGGCCGACCTTGCTGACGCGGCACGGCAAACCGTGGGCCGCCATCGTGTCGCCGGAAATGCTCGACAAGGCCATGACCCGGCGCGCCGACCTGCTGTCACTCTGCGGCACCGGCAAAGGCCTTTGGGGCGACGACCCGGCCAAATGGATCGACGAGATACGCGACGAATGGGAGGATCGGGAGCTGAAGTGAGTGCCGGCGCAGCAGCGAAGCCAGGCCCTTGGGGAAGCCTCGCCCACGGCGATCTGGTCGTGGTGGACACGGCGCCCATCATCTATTGCTTTGAAAATCACCCCGAATTCGCACCCCGCTTCAGGGGGATGCTGGAAGCTTATGCGCGCGGAGCGATCCAGATCGCGATTTCGACCATCACGGTGGCGGAAGTGCTTGTGGGGCCGCTCAAGCGTGGAGAGCACGGGCTGGCAAAGCGCTATGAAACCGAACTGACCGCTTTCACCGTCGTGCCGGTCGGACTTGAGATTGGCAACACCGCAGCAAGCCTACGGGCCTCTGCCGGATTGCGATTGCCAGACGCACTGGTGGCGGCCACGGCATTCGAAGTTCGCGCCAAAGCCCTTGTCACCAACGACATGAGATTTTTCAGGCTTCAAGGCCTCCAAATACTCACCGGCGGCTGACTGCCGTCACCCCAAACCGATCAATACCCCACCGCCCCCCCATCCTTGCGCGGGTCCGATCCGGCGATGTAGCCACGATCGCCATTCCTGAGCACGAGCTGCGCGCCGCCGAACGCGAACACGCCGTCGCCCGGTTCCACCTTGACTTCATGCCCGCGCTCGCGCAATGCCGCCAGCACCGCTTCATCGAACCCCAGCTCGACCGCCACCCCGCGCCCGCCCGTGACCCGCCAGCGCGGCGCATCGGCCGCCGCCTGCGGGTTCTGACCATAGTGCAGCACCCGAAGCGCCATCTGCAGATGC
This sequence comes from Burkholderiales bacterium, assembly GCA_039931475.1. Classification (GTDB taxonomy): domain Bacteria; phylum Pseudomonadota; class Gammaproteobacteria; order Burkholderiales; family Burkholderiaceae_C; genus JBBPYC01. Next base: position 3,599 of record JBDTRV010000225.1, read on the forward strand.
CCTTGCGACTGCATCGGCCCGCCCATCACGCCGAACGCCATTTGCGGCGTGCCGTCGGCATGCATCGCGAAGCCCGGGATGATCGTGTGCGACGGCCGCTTCCTCGGCCCGACCTGGTTCGCATGGCCCGGCGTGAGGTTGAAGCCATACGCGCGGTTTTGCAGGCTGATGCCGGTGCCAGGCACCACGATGCCCGAGCCGAACCCCATGTAGTTCGACTGGATGAACGAGACCATCATGCCGCTCGCATCGGCCGCGACCAGCTTGACGGTGCCGCCGCGCCTGGGCGCGCCGTAGACCGGATCGCCGGCGTGCTCGCGGTCGATCAGCTTCGCGCGTTCGGCCAGGTAGGCCGGATCCAGCAGTTCGGCCGGCGTGACATGCATCGCATCGATGTCGGCGTTGTACTGGTACAGGTCGGTGAACGCGAGCTTCATCGCTTCCAGGCACAGATGCACCGTGCGCACGTCGTCCACCGGCTGCTCGCCGATGCCGATGGCTTCCAGCATGCCCAGCGCCATCAAGGTCGCGATGCCCTGGCCGTTCGGTGGAATCTCATGCACCACCGAGCCCGAGAACGGGGTCGAGATCGTGCCGACCCAATCGGGCAGGTGGCTTGCGAGGTCGTCCTCGGTCAGCGCGCCGCCGTTCTTCTTCGCATGGGCGACCATGCGCTCGGCCAGCACGCCGCGGTAGAAGGCCTCGCCGTGGCTGTCGGCAATCTGCTCCAGGGTGTTTGCGTGGTTTTCGCTCTTGAACAGTTCGCCGGCCTTGGGCGCGTTGCCACCCGGCAGGAAATGGTCGGCAAAACCCGGCTGGGAACCGAGCCGGTCGGCGCCCAGTTGCCAGAGGCGCGCGATCGTCGGCGAGACCGCGAAGCCATCGCGCGCATAAGCGATCGCCGGCGCGGCCAGCGCCTTGAACGGCAGCTCGCCAAAGCGTTGCGACAACGCGCTCCAGGCCGACACCGCGCCCGGCACGGTGACGCTGTCCCAGCCCGCATCGGGCATGGCGGCGAGGCTCTTGAAACGGTCCGGCGTCCAGGCCGCCGGTGAGCGGCCGGAGGCGTTCAGCCCGTGCAGTTCCTTGCCGTCCCAAACAATCGCGAAGGCGTCGCTGCCCAGGCCATTGCCGGTCGGCTCGACCACGGTGAGCACCATCGCCGCCGCGATTGCCGCATCGACCGCGTTGCCGCCCGCGAGCAACAGGCGCAAGCCCGCTTGCGCCGCGAGCGGCTGCGACGTGCTGACCAAGTTACGGCCGAGCACGGCGGAGCGGGCCGAGGGGTAGGGGCGGGTCCAGTCCAGAGCCTTGTCGTCCATGAGGTACCTTCCACGAAGAAATTACGCGATCTCGTCAGGGTAAAGGATCGCCGCGGCCATCATGGAGGCAAATTCTCGGAGCGAGTCTGGCGCCTCGGGTGCCGGCTTCGAGCGCTTGTCGCCGGTCACGGCCAGCACGCGCGGACCGCCGGTCTTGACATGCGGCATCGAGCCTGAAAACCCCCGCGCCTGGGCGGATGCGGCGGTCCGTCAGTCTGGCAAGGCCGCGGTTGACGGCTC
>JBDTRV010000226.1:0-5147 GCA_039931475.1 Burkholderiales bacterium
TTTCGGTGGCGGCTGCCGCGGCATCCTTAGCGGCTTCGGCAGCCGGCATCGGCGCCGGGGCCGGCGCGATCGCCGGCGGGGGTGGCGGAGGAACGGGAACTTCTTTCTTGCCGCAAGCTGCGAGCGCGAGGGCGGCAAAGAGAGTGGCCAGCAATGCCGGCTTGTTCAGTGAGTGTTGCATCTGGAAGATCCTTTTTTTGTATGCAGGTTTCAGATAAGCCCATCTCGACGCATGATCGGTCGGTGGGGGATGGCGCTGTGCTGCTGCGAATAGACGCAGGTCAAAGCGCGACTGACTCAACGGGTTATTGTATAGAGCCGATCGAGCAGCGCCAGACTTCGCGCGTCGACAGCGGGAACAGGCGGACGCCGTCACTGCTACAGCCCTAGCGTCGTCGCGGGGAATCCGGGAGCGCTCGAATGCAACGCCTGTTCCAGTGTTTCCCGCAATTCGACCCTGCGCTGAGAGTCGGCGCTTTCGATGCACGTGCAGCGCTCGACATCGAGGCGCAGAAGCATAAGGGCAGGACTCCAGATTGCGCTCGGGAAAGAAAGCGGATCGGCGTTTTTGCAAACCCGGCACTCGATCAGATGCGACCAGCGCTCGCGCCAATTCACGAAGCGGGCATGCCGCCGCAACACCTCGTCCCAGCGCTGTGCGATCAGCGTGAACCGGCCACCGGCCTTGGCCCAGGCATGAAGCGACGATTCCACCTCGCGCTCCCCGAGCGGCCAATCGGCGAAGTCCGCGTCGCACAGGATGGCCTCGCGCCAGCCGTGCGTTGCACCAGTGGCGAGCGCGTCGCGAATTCGTTCGCGAAACTCATCGCGCCCTTCGAATCGAATGGTGTCATGGCTCATTGGCTGGGTTCTCCTCGTCGGCCCGATGCAGCCAGCCCGCCGCCAGCCATTCGGCCAGGCAGGCACGCGCCGCGTCGCTGCAAGTCGCGACCTGCGCCACTGTCAAGAAACGTTGGTCGGCCAAAAGCTTCATTGTCCGCGCATCGCGACCGCTGGCCCGCAGCGCTTCGCCGTTGATGAACACATGGCGCTGGCCGTGGAGCATGCGGGTGCGGCGGTCCAGGCGCAGCGGTCCGTTCAAAGCACCCTCGTGCGGCGAAGGGTCGAACACCACCGTGGGTTTGGGCTCGCTCATCAGCTCGCCCAACGCCAGGGCCAGTTCTTGCGGATCGCGCAGCGCTCGCTCGATCGCTTGCTGCGCAAACGCGAGCAGCGCGGAAGGGATCGCCCCGGGGGCGTCGGTCGCGGGCTGGTTTCGGTCGCCATACATGCGGCCTTGCGCCGGATCGTCCGGGTGCGCATCGGCCACGCGCAACAGCAACTCGCGCGCCAACTCGTTTGCTTCCGGCGCGCGAAAGCCGATCGAATACGTCAGGCACTCACCGATCGCGACCCCATCGTGCGCCCAGCCTGGCGGCAAATACAGCATGTCGCCGGCGTCGAGCAGGAACTCCTGATCGGGCTGGAAGTTCGACAAGATCTTCAGCGGCGCATCCGGATCGAGCGCATAGTCTTTCTGCCGGCCAATGCGCCAGCGGCGTTGACCGTGCGCCTGCAGCAAGAAAACATCGTACCGGTCCACATGGGGCCCGACGCCTCCGCCATCGGTTGCGTAACTGATCATCAGGTCGTCTAGCCGTGCGTCGGGTACGAAGCGGAACCGGTCGAGCAGTTCACGGGCGGCATCGCAGGCACCATCGACGCCCTGCACCAGCAAGGTCCAACCGGGTGTTTTCCGGGCCGGCAGCGCGCGCCGATCGAACGGGCCGTGGCGCAGGCGCCAGCGTTGGCCGTCTCGCAATATGAGCCTGGACTCCACGTCGTCGCGCGCCGCCAGTTCGAACAGCCGGCCGCGCCCTATTGGCACCGACAAAGGTGCGATCGCCGCGCGCACGAGCAGCGGCTTTTTTTGCCAGTGTCGTTTCATGAATTGGTGCGGAGTCAGGCCCGCGAGTAGCGGCAACGGTCGATCGATGTCCATGGTTGTCCCATTGTCCGTGACCACGCGCGGCCGCTCGTCAGCGACAATTTGCCGATGGAAATCAAACCGAACTGCGTGGTCGCCCTCACCTGGACGCTCAAGGACACTTTGGGCGAAACGCTGGACGTGCTGGACGAACCGGTCGAGTTCCTGCTTGGCGGAGCCGACCTGCTCGAGAAAATCGAGGAGGCGCTACAGGGCCACGTGGCTGGAGACCGGCTCGATCTGCACCTCGAGCCAGAAGATGCTTTTGGCGACTACAACGAGCAACGGGTTTTGCTGGAACCGCGCTCGGCATTCCCGCCCGATCTCGAGGCAGGCATGACCTTCGACGGCCACGCCTTGCCCAAGCTGCAAAGTGGCCAGGCGCCGCCGCATACGCTTTACGTCGTGACCGACGTGTACCCGGAGCATGTGATCCTCGACGGCAACCATCCGCTCGCAGGCATGGCGCTACGAATCGCGCTGAAGGTGGGCGCGGTGCGCGAAGCGACCGATGCCGAACGTGACCACGGCACGCTGGGTAGCGGCTTTTTTCGGTTGGGTGAAAAGGCGAACCACGCGGAAGGCGAGCCGCCCCGCAGCGGCCGGCTGCACTGAAAACCGCTGCGCCGCTCGGGCGCAGCGGCGTCGAACGTCAGCGGTAGAGCTGATTGCCGTCGACCCGCACCCGCTCGCCCATCCGTACGTTCGGCGGCTCTGCATAGTCGAAGTTGCGAACCGTGTTGTTCTCGAGCCGCACCGTGACCCGGTAGTGGTCCGCGTCCGGCTGGCGGGTGTTTTGCTCGATGGCGCGGCCGATCAATGCGCCACCCACCGCGCCGACCACGGCCGCGGCGATCTTGCCAGTGCCGCCGCCAACCTGGCTACCGGCCAGACCACCCACCACGCCACCGGCGACCGTGCCAACCGTGCCGCTCGAGCGCTCGCCGCGAATCACTTCCACGTTGGTGACTTGGCCCCATTGAGCGTAGGCGGATGACGCTGGATAGTTGTTGGCCGGATAGCTGCTGCGCTGCGGCGCGTCGGCGCCAGGGCCGTACAGCGGCGTGTTGGTGCAGGCAGCGATCGTGAGCGCGGCGGCGATGGTCGCAGCCGAAGAAATCAAACGGGGGATCGATTGCATCTGGAACTCCTGGTTGGCGCTAGAGGAAGGTGACTCGAATGACTGCCCTGCCCTCCGGCATCGGCCCATTCGACCGCACGCTTCCCATTCGGTCAAGCCGCCGGGAATCAGCAACTGGCGTGGGCTGCGACGCCAGTTGGCCGTCGGAATCGCCCTACAGCTTTAGCAATGCGTTCGCCCGCGCAGGTTGGCAACGCTCATGCCGATCCCGTCGACCCATAGCCGCCGGCGCCGCGTTGGCTGGGAGCGAATTCGGCCACTAAGTTGAACTGGGCCTGCAGCACCGGCACGATCACGAGCTGCGCCAGCCGCTCCATCGGCGCGAGCGTGTAGGCGGCGTCGCTGCGATTCCAGGCGCTGATCATCAATTCGCCCTGGTAGTCGCTGTCGATCAGGCCGACCAGATTGCCGAGCACGATGCCGTGTTTGTGCCCAAGCCCGGAGCGCGGCAGGATCAGCGCCGCATACCCGGGGTCGCACAGGTGGATCGCGATGCCGGTGGGCACCAGTTGCCAGGCGTTGGCTTCGAGCGTCAATGGAGCGTCGAGGCAGGCGCGCAGATCCAGGCCCGCGCTGCCCGGCGTCGCGTAAGCCGGCAACCGGTCGGCCATGCGTGGATCGAGCACCTTGACGTCGATTTTCACGATGTTTTTTGGCCTTCACCGCTCGTGCAGCGGTCGATTTCAGCTATCAAATCGCGAGCAAGCTGCAATTTGGGCGCGCGCGGCAGTTCGCGCACACCGAGCTTGTCGACGAACAGCAAGGTGTTTTCGTCCGAGCCAAACGTCGCCGGGCCGATGTTGCCGACCAGCAGCGGCACGCCTTTGCGTTCGCGCTTGGCCTGCGCGTTGGCGATTAGGTCCTGGCTTTCCGCCGCGAAGCCGACGCAGAACAGCGCGCCGCTCCTGGCCCGCGCCGATTGCGCGACGGTCGCCAGGATGTCCGGGTTTTCGCGGAACGACAGTTGCGGTGGCAGGCCCGAGCCGTCCTTCTTGATCTTGTGCTCGGCCGCCGATTCAGGCCGCCAGTCGGCCACCGCCGCGGTCGCGACGAACACCGTCGCGTGTTCCGACCATTTGAGCGTCTCACGCAGCATCTGCTCGGCCGAGCGCACATCGATCCGACGCGCGCCGCGCGGCGTCGGCAGATGGACCGGGCCAGCGATCAAGGTGACTTCCGCGCCCGATTCACGGGCCGCCCGCGCGATCGCGAATCCCATCTTGCCGCTGGAGCGATTGGTGATGCCGCGCACCGGGTCGATCGCCTCGTAGGTCGGCCCGGCGGTGACCAGCACGTGCTGGCCGGTCAAAAGCTTGGGCTGGAAAAACGCGATCACTTCATCGAGCAGCTCCGCCGCCTCCAGCATCCGGCCGTCACCGGTCTCGCCGCAGGCCTGGTCGCCGTTGCCGACGTCGAGCACGACCGCATCATCGAGTGCGATCTGCTTGAGATTTCGCTGCGTCCCGGGGTGGGCCCACATCTCGCGGTTCATCGCTGGCGCAACCAACAGCGGCACCTTTTCGATCGGCCGCGCCAGGCACATCAGCGAGAGCAATTCATCCGCCCTGCCCTGCGCCAGTTTTGCGATGAAGTCGGCGCTCGCCGGCGCGACCAAAATCGCATCGGCCTTGCGCGACAGATTGATGTGGGGCATGTTGTTCGGCTCGCGCGCATCCCATTGCGATCCGTGGACGGCGCGGCCGGAAAGCGCCTGCATCGTGATCGGCGTAATGAAGCGTTCGGCGGCCTCCGTCATTACCACCTGCACGGTGGCGCCTTCCTTGATCAGCGCCCGGCACAACTCGGCCGCCTTGTAGCAGGCCACTCCGCCCGAGAGCCCGAGGACGATGTGCTTGCCGATAAGTTCGTTCATCGGCGGCAATGTAGCATCCGCGCGGCTCGCCGTGATGGGGTGCCATAATTGCCAATTCCCACCTCCTCGGGGCTTCGCACCTCGACCTGACATGACCAAATTCGTCTTCGTCACCGGCGGTGTGGTGTCTTCCCTGGGCAAGGGAA
>JBDTRV010000227.1:0-5115 GCA_039931475.1 Burkholderiales bacterium
TGCGCGTGCCCAGTTCCTGCGTGTCGTCGTAATCCTTGTAGGCGCGCTGGTCCCAGACTTTCACCGCGCTCTTGTTGCGGCCCTTTTCCTGGCCGATGCGGATGCCCTGCGGGTTGTAGCCGTTGGCGCCGAACGGCGAAGTGCCGCCGGTGCCGATCCATTTGCTGCCGCCTTCGTGCCGCTCCTTCTGTTCCTCGAAGCGCTTTTTCAGCGTCTCCATGAGTTCGTCCCAGCCCATCTTCTCGATCTTGGCCTTGTCTTCCGGGCTCAACTCCAGCTCGAGGTTCTTGCGCAGCCAGTCGAGCGGCACTTCCTTGGTGAAGTCAGCCAGCATTTCGACGCCCTTGAAGTAGGCGGCGAAGGCGCGGTCGAACTTGTCGAAATGCTTCTCGTCTTTGACCAACGCGGTGCGCGAGAGGTAGTAGAAGTCGTCGATCGAATAGCCTTCGTCGCTGGTCGGGCCGACCACGCCGGCCTTGATGGCCTCGAGCAGCATCAGGTATTCCTTGACCGAGACCGGCAGCTTGGCGCTGCGCAGGGTGTAGAAGAAGTCGATCAGCATGTGGCGGTCACTCCTTGGTCGTCTCGCGCTGCTTCGAGAGCAGGTATTGCAGTTGCGCCTTGATCTCCGGCCATTCGCCCGCCGTCACGCTGTACATCACCGTATCCCGAATCGTGCCGTCGCGGCGCAGTCCGTGACCGCGAATCACGCCGTCCTTCTTCGCGCCGAGCCGCTCGATCGCGCGCTGAGACGCGAAATTGAAGTTGTCGGTGCGCCAGCCAACGACGTTGCAGTTCAGCGTGTCGAAAGCGTGGGTGAGCATGAGCAGCTTGCAGGTGGTGTTGACGTGCGTGCGTTGGCAGCGTTTGGCATACCAGGTGTAGCCGATTTCGACGCGGCGAAGGGCGGGAACGATGTCGTGGTAGCTCGTGCAGCCGAGCACGGTGCCGCTGGCGGCGTCGGTCACAGCGAATGCGAAGCGGCTTCCTTGTTCGCGCGACGTCAGCGCAGTCTCGATGTAGCTTCGCGTTTCATGCGGCGCGGGAACGCTGGTGACGCGGATGTTCCACAGTTGGCCGTCGGCCGCCGCTGTGCGCAAGCCGTCTTCGTGCTCCAGGCCAAGCGGAACCAGCCGCACGCCGCGGTCGTGCAGTTCGACCGGTCGAACGAAAGCGTCGCTCATCGCCTTACCCCGCAAGTCGCTTTAGCGGTTGTGCCGCTGCATGAACACCAGCTTCTCGAACAGAGTCACGTCCTGCTCGTTCTTGAGCAGCGCGCCGACCAGGGGCGGCACGGATACTTTCTCGTCGTTGCTTTGCAGCACATCGATTGGAATGTCCTCGGCGACCAACAACTTGAGCCAGTCGAGCAGTTCGGACGTCGACGGCTTTTTCTTCAAACCCGGCAGATTGCGCACGTCGTAGAACGTTTTCATCGCGGCCGCGAGCAGGTTCTTCTTGAGGCCCGGAAAGTGCACGTCGACGATCTGCTGCATCGTGGCCGGATCGGGGAACTTGATGTAGTGGAAAAAACACCGGCGCAAGAAGGCGTCGGGCAGTTCCTTCTCGTTGTTCGAGGTGATGAACACGAGCGGCCGGTGCTTGGCTCGGATCAGCTCGCGCGTCTCGTAGCAGTAAAACTCCATGCGATCGAGTTCGCGCAAAAGGTCGTTCGGAAATTCGATGTCGGCCTTGTCGATCTCGTCGATCAGAAGCGCCACCGGCTCCTCGGCGGTGAACGCCTGCCACAGCACGCCCCTGACGATGTAGTTGTGAATGTCCTTGACCCTCTCGCCGCCGTCTAGGTTCGACAATTGCGAATCACGCAGCCGGCTCACAGCGTCATATTCATACAAGCCTTGCTGCGCCTTCGTGGTCGACTTGATGTGCCACTGCAGCAGCGGCATCTTGAGCGCTTCGGCCACTTCCTCGGCCAGCATGGTCTTGCCGGTGCCGGGTTCGCCCTTGACGAGCAGGGGGCGTTTGAGCGTGATGCTGGCGTTAACCGCGAGCATGAGATCCTGGGTGGCGACGTAGGTTTGGGAGCCTTGAAACTTCATGAGAAAAATGGCGCGGTCAAGTGGCATGGAGCCAAAAACTTGACCGATATAATGAAAAGTTGGTGTTAGGGCATGGAGAACAAAATTGGATTGTGCGCGCAAAATGAACAAGCTGGTTACCGTGATGATTGCCCTGTTGGTCGCCTCTGTCTCGGGTGCGGCGCTTGCGCAAGACAAGTCCAAGGCAGCGTCCGCAAGCGCCGACATTGGCGGCAAGGTGGCCATGTGCATCGGTTGCCACGGCATTCCGCGCTACCAGACCAATTTCCCTGAGGTCTACAAGGTGCCAATGATCTCCGGGCAAAACGAAAAGTACATTGCCTCCGCGCTCAATGCGTACAAGAAAGGCGAGCGCAAGCATCCGTCGATGCGCGGCATCGCCCAGTCGCTCTCCGACCAGGACATCGCCGAGATCGCCGCCTACTACGCCGCGAGTGGCAAGGACGTCGCTAATTCAAAGGCCAATGACAAGGTGCCCGATGCGCCTGCCAAGGTGGCGGAGTTGATCCAGAAGGGCGCCTGTCTTTCTTGTCACGGCGAAGGCTTCAGGAAACCCATCGATCCGTCGTACCCCAAGGTTGCGGGTCAGTATCCAGATTACCTCACGGCGGCGTTGAAGGCATACAAGGTAGACCACGAGTATTTCGGCCGCACCAACGCGATCATGGCTGGCGTCGCCAAGCAGTTCTCGAATACCGAGATCAAGCAGATCGCCGAGTACATCAGCTCGATCGGCGGGGATCTCAAGACGGTGCGCGAGCCTCGGTTCCGCTAGAAGAGCCGGTCCGAACAACTTACCGCGCCATCAGGCCGCCACTTCTGGCGGCTTTTTTTCGCCCTAGGCTCGATGGCCGCCAAAAACTGGACTGCTACGTTTTATGTAGCTAAAAACTTAAAACAGACGAGCGGTAAAGCCATATTTCGTTAAGAATATCAGTCTCGATCGGTCGCTAAAGCTGGCCCCAGAACGCCATCAGCATGGCGGCAAACTCGCGCGGCCTTTCAACGGCGCTCAGATGGGCCGCGTCGATTGTTCGAAGCTTCGCGCCTGCTATCTCGTTGGCGATCGCTTGCGACATCGAGGGCGGCGTTGCTTCATCGCGCCGGCCCGCGATCACGAGCGTGGGGCAGCCGACGCGGGCGTTGCCCGCGCGCAGGTCGATGTTGGCTACTGCCTCGCAGCAGGCGGCATAAGACGCCGGATCGCAGCCTTCGAGCCGCTCCCGCGTCTGGCGCACCAGCGCCGCGCCACCACCGCGTTCATCCACTCGGAATTCCGGCGTGAACCAGCGCTGCATCACGCCATCGGCGATCGGGGCAAGGCCTTGGGCCCGCACCGTTTCGATGCGGGCCCGCCACTGCGCCTTGGCCGCGTCATCGTAGAGGCTCGACGAGTTTGCAATGACCACGCTGGCCAAAGCTCGCGGTTGGCGCGCCGCGAGTGCCTGCGCGACCATGCCGCCCAGCGACAGGCCGACGAAGTGAATCGGCTCGCCCGCGCATTCGCGCTCGATCAGCGCAAGCGCATCGTCCGCGAGGTCAGCGATCGTCAGCGGCGGCTCGGCCGGCGCTGACTGACCGTGGCCGCGATCGTCGTAGCGCAAAACCGAACAATGCGGCTCGAGTTCAACGCATACGTCATCCCACATTCGCAGGTCGCAGCCTAGCGAGTGGCTCAGCACCACGGTCGCACCGCTTCCTCCGCGAGTGAAATGACGCTCATGCATGGGTGCCACTTCGCCTTTTCGGTTCAGATCGCCGACGGATGCCGCGTCAACGGCGTCACCGCGATTCTCAGGTACGGAAACAGCGGCAGCTGCGAGAGCAATTCGTGCAGTGAATCGTTCGATTCGACGTCAAACACGCTGACGTTCGCATATTCGCCCACGATGCGCCACAGGTGCGGCCATTGGCCACTTTTCTGCAGCCGCTGCGAATACGCTTTCTCTCGCGCCTTGAGTTCGGCGACTTGCTCCGCCGGCAGGTCGTGCGGAATGCTCACGTCCATGCGAACCAGATACAGCATTCGGTGTCTCCTGTGGCGGACAAGTGGCGCCGGCTTCAGCCGTCTCGGGTCGCGCGTCGTTGCACGCAGTCCAGGTAGGCCGCGCCGTCCGGTGCGCGGCCGCTCGATTGGCTTTCGGCCAGCATCCGGCCCAGGCACTCCATCACCTCATGGTGCGCCGCATGCACCGACCCGCGCCGGTGCGCGAGCAACTCGACCGCCTGCCGAATGCCGCGCGGCTGGTCGATGCTGCATTGCTCGCTGATCGACAGGTGCAGTGAGAGATGCAGGAACGGGTTGGCCGATTCTTGCGGGTAGCTGCGCTGCACCGCTGCTTCAGCGTCGGTCAGATCGGAATGGTGCTCCGGATGCTCCGCGATCCACTGGCTGGCCAGCATCTCGATGGCTTCGAGCGGTTGGCCGGCATTGGCCTTGGCATGGGCCGAGCAGAAGAAGCGCCGGACGTCGGCGGGACCAGGATTGAACATCCGGGAAAGCCTAGCATGGCTCGGGGCCGCTTGCGCCGCTTGCGCTCATCCTGCTGTTCGGGCGAACGAACCGTTGGCTCGAAGGCCGTTGGTGCGAAGTGCAGAATATGACGGCAACCCATCGACATCGAACAGACTTGACAAGGAGACCCCATGAACCAGGCATTCATCTGCGACGCAATCCGCACTCCCTTTGGCCGCTACGGCGGCGCCTTGGCCAGCGTGCGCACCGACGATCTCGGCGCCATTCCGATCAAGGCGCTGATGGAGCGCAACCCGAAGGTCGACTGGGAAGCGGTGGCCGACGTGATCTACGGCTGCGCGAATCAGGCCGGCGAGGACAACCGCAACGTCGCGCGCATGGCGGCGTTGCTCTCGGGCCTGCCAATCGAGGTGCCGGGTGGCACCGTTAACCGCTTGTGCGGCTCCGGCATGGATGCGATCGGCACCGCGGCGCGCGCGATCAAGGCCGGTGAAGCGAGCCTCATGATCGCCGGCGGAGTCGAAAGCATGAGCCGCGCGCCGTTCGTGATGCCCAAAGCCGAAAGCGCCTTCAGCCGCG
>JBDTRV010000228.1:0-5114 GCA_039931475.1 Burkholderiales bacterium
CGGCGACGAGGCGGCCGATGATGTCGGTCGCGCCGCCGGGCGAGAACGGCACGACGATCACGACTCGGCCGTTTTGCGGATAGCCGCCGGGGCCGCTCGTGGTCCCCGGTGTCTGTGCAAATGCGCTAGGGGCAGCCAGCAGTGTGGCGCCGGCGACAACGGCTCCAGTGAGTGCGCGGCGCACGGCGGCTGACTGAGTTGACTTGAACATCTGGTTTTCTCCTGAAGTTGGTTTTAATGCTTTGCCTTCAGATCGAACGGGAACGCGTAAGGCGATCGCGGACAGCACCGTTCGCACGGAGAGCGAGGCCGACAAAATGCACTACTCGATCTGGAGCCAACGCTACTCGGCCTGGATACCGGCGTCCTTGATGACCTTGCCCCACTTCGCGATTTCCGCGCGCTGGAATTCGGCGAACGCTTGCGGCCCGCGGCCTTCGGGCTCGACGCCCATCGCGCGCAGCTTCTGCTGCACGTCGTGCAGCGCAACGATCGCCGCGATCTCTTTGCCGAGACGCTCCACGACCGGCGCCGGCGTGCCAGCCGGCGCGAATACGCCTTGCCACGATTGCATCTCGAAGCCCGGCACGCCGACTTCGGCCAGCGGCTTCACTCCGGGCAGGCTGTCAAGAGGTTTTTTCGACGTGACGCCCAGCACTTTGACCCGCTTGCCGTCAATCATTGGCCGCGCGGCGGCCACGGTTTCGAACACCATGTCGATCTGGCCCCCGATCAGATCGACCATGGCCTGCGAGCCGCCCTTGTAGATGATCTGGCGCATCTTGGTGCCTGAGATGCTCTGGAACAGTTGGCCCGACAAATGCTGCGAGGTGCCGGCGCCGGCCGTGCCGTAGGTCAGGCTGTCGGGCTTGGCCTTGAGCTCGTCGATGATCTGCTGCGCCGAGTCAAAGCGGCTGCCCTCCGGCACCACCAGCACGTTGCTCACGGTGCCGATCAGATTCACCGGCACGAAATCCTTCACCGGGTCGTAGCCGAGCGTCTTGGAAAAGAACGGATTCACCGCATGGGTCGTGATGGTGCCGCCCATGATGGTGTAGCCGTCGGGCGCGGCGCGCGCCACAACTTGGGTGCCGACGATGCCGGATACGCCGGGCTTGTTTTCGATGACGACAGGCTGGCCGAGCTTTTCAGTGAGCTGCTGCGCGATCAGGCGGGCAACACCGTCGGACACGCCGCCGGCGGAAAACGGGACGACGTACTTGACCGGTTTCGTGGGCCAGTCCTCTGCCTGCGCCAAGGATGCGCACGCAAGCATTGCGGCTGCGAGGTTGATGGCGCAGAAGGCGCGGCGGGTAGGTTTCATCGGGTGGTCTCCTTGGAATGACGAAAGCAAAAAACTGGCTGGCGGTCGGCCTCAGGTCGGCGCCGAGGCACGTACCGAGCTTCGCTCGACGATCCTGCACGGCAGGATCACGTTGCGCGGAGAAACGTCGCCGTTGATCTGCTCGTGCAGCAGGTCGACGGTGGCAGCGACCATTTTTTCGACGTCCTGCACCACAGTCGTGAGCGCGTACGAACCCCAGGCCGCCTGCGGCACGTCGTCGAAGCCGACCACACTCACGTCCTGCGGCACCCGCAGGCCGAGCTCGATGCGCAGCACATCCATCACGGCAATCGCCATGTGATCGTTGGCGACGAACACCGCGTCGGGTTTGTCGCGCGCGGCGAACAAATCGCGGGCGGCCCGCTGCGCCTGTTCGAAATCGTAGTGACCGACGGCGCGTGCGCAGACTCTTGCACCACGCTCCCGCAAGCCATCGACGAAGCCGCGCTCGCGCTCGAGGTTGGTCGAAGAGTTTTCAAGTCCGGCGATGAATGCGATGCGTCGGTGGCCGCGTTCCAGCAACAGTTCGGCCACGAGCTGGCCGCCGCGGCGGTTGTCGGACGTAACCGAGCTCGTACCGCTGCGCTCCAGCACCGACAAATCCGGCACCCGGTTGAACAGCACGATCGGCACACCCGAATCGGCGCATTGCCGCGCCAGATCGGCCGACAGCATGGTCGACGCCAGCACGATGCCGTCAACCTGGTATTGCAAGATGTCGGCCAGCACCTGGTTGGCATCGCTCACTTCGCTGATGAACATCAGCACGTGATAGCCCTGCTTTTGCAGCCGCTGCGAGAGCCGCTCGATCACCAGCGGATAAAACTGATTCTCGAGATAGCTCATGACCAGCGCGATGATTCGGCTGCGCCGCGTGATCAGGCTGCGCGCGAGCGCATTGGGGCGGTAGCCGAGCGTGCGCGCCGCGTGCAGCACCTTCTGCCGCGTCGAATCGGACACGCTCGCGCCCGTGGTGAAGGTGCGGCTCACGGCCGACTGCGACACCTTCGCCAGGCGAGCGACCTCGTGCGCGGTGGCGCTGACTTTCACGCCGCGGTCCAACCGCCGTCGAGCATTAACGCGCTGCCGGTTACGAGGCTCGATGCGTCGCTGGCGAGAAACACGATCGGGCCCATGACTTCTTCGAGCTGCCCGATGCGGCCAAGCGCAATTTTCGAGACGACCCAATCGCGGAATGCCGCGTCTTCGAACATCGGCGCGGTCATCGCGGTTTCGATGAACGTTGGGCAGATCGTGTTGACCCGGATGTTCGCCGGGCCGAGCTCCCAGGCCAGCGCCTTGGTCATACCTTCGAGCGCATGTTTGCTTGCGCAGTACAAGGTACGGCGCGGGCCGCCGACGTGGCCCATCTGCGACGAAACGTTGATGATCGAGCCCGGCAGCTTCGCGGCGAGCAAGCCTTTTGTCACCGCGCGCGCCACGTAGAACGCGGCCTTGACGTTCAGGTCGAGCACCGCGTCGATGTCTTCGTCGTTGACCAGCACCAGTTCCTTCGGCCGGTTCGTTCCCGCGTTGTTGACGAGAATCTGGAACGGCTCGCGGCTGGCAATTTCCTTGGTGACAGCGCGAGAGTCCGTGACGTCGAGCACCAGGCTTTCGCACTGGCCACCGATGGCCCTGATCTGCTCGCATGCTTGGTTGAGCTCATTCCTGGAGCGCGCGGCCAACGTCACGTTCGCGCCGGCCTGCGCCAGCGCCGCCGCGGCCGCCAGGCCGATGCCGCGGCCCGCGCCGGTGACGAGCGCTCGCCTGCCATCGACCCTGAAGCCCGGCGCGCTCGGCAGCGCGACCATCAGGCCGCTTCCGCCGGCACCGGCTGATACCAGGGCACCTCGCCGCGCGTCCCATAGCGGCGCACGCGAAGATTGGCCTGCTCGCCGTGCCCCGCGAAGTTTTCCATGTGGCACAGGCGCGAGCAATAGGCGCCGATTTCCGCGCTGGCTTCGTCTGTCAGCACCCTTTGATACGTGCACGTCTTGAGGAACTTGCCGACCCACAGCCCCCCGGTATAGCGTGCGTTCTTGTTGGTCGGCAACGTGTGGTTGGTGCCGATCACCTTGTCGCCGAAGGCCACGTTGGTGCGCGGTCCGAGGAACAGCGCGCCGTAGTTCGTCATGCGGTTCAGGAACCAGTCCGGATCGCGCGTCATGACCTGCACGTGCTCGGACGCGATCTCATCGGCCTTCTGCAGCATTTCCTCCTGCGTGTCGCAGACGATCACTTCGCCGTATTCAGCCCAGCTTTGGGCCGCGATGGCAGCGGTCGGCAGGATTTGGAGTTGGCGCTCGATCTCGGCCATCGTGTCTTTCGCAAGCTGCTCGCTGTTGGTGAGCAGGATCGCAGGCGAGGTGGGACCATGCTCGGCCTGACCCAGCAGGTCGACCGCGCACATCTCGCCATCGACCGAATCGTCCGCGATGACAAGCGTTTCGGTCGGGCCCGCGAACAGGTCGATGCCGACCCGGCCGTAGAGCTGGCGCTTGGCCTCGGCCACGAACATGTTGCCCGGGCCGACCAGCATGTCGACCGGAAGAATGGACTGCGTGCCGACCGCCATCGCGACCACCGCCTGCACGCCTCCGAGCACCAGAATCTCGTCGGCGCCGGCCATGCTCATCGCGGTGACGATGGCCGGATGCGGCTTGCCCTGATACGGCGGCGCGGTAGACACGATGCGTTTGACACCGGCGACCTTGGCGGTCAGCACGCTCATGTGCGCGGACGCGATCATTGGGTACTTGCCGCCGGGGATGTAGCAGCCGACTGCATTGACCGGAATGTGCTTGTGGCCAAGCACCACGCCGGGCGCCGTTTCGACCTCGACGTCTTTCATCGAATCGCGCTGGATCTGCGCGAAGTTGCGAACCTGCTTTTGCGCGAACGTGATGTCCTCGATCTCGCGCGCCGACAGGCTTTTCTTTGCCGCCTCGACGTCGGCCTGCGACATGCGGAAATCGGCTGGGTCCCAGTTGTCGAACTTCTTGCTGTACTCGCGCACCGCTTCGTCGCCGCGCGCTTCGATGTCCTTGATGATGCTTTCGACCGTGGCGCGCACCTTGGCGTCGTCGTCGGCGCGGCCTTGTACGCCCTTGCCGCGCTTCAGGTATTTGATCATTGGTGACTCCTTTTCATCTGATGGCTTGCGAATTCGCCGGTTTGCATACGTATGCATACTATGTGTTTCGCATACGTATGCAATCAGGGTAAACCCGAATCACCAAGGCCAATGCTGAACCACTCGAACGGGAAGGTGGTGCGGCTCGTCGCAAACGGCGCTGCGAAGGCGTGGGACAGCTTCTCGGTGCCTGCGAACGGCTGGCGCAGCTATCGCAACGCGGGCGAGACGGACGCGGTGCTGCTTCTCATCAGCGCTGGCGACGGACGCAAGAGCATCCGCTGGGCCGACGAGGTGGTGCGCGACGCGAGCCGGGCCGACCGGGCGATCGACGCGAACGGCTATCTGGGATCGAAGCACTACATCGATCGGGCACAGACTTGATGGGTTGCGGCCGGCGGCTCGTGGCCGGTGGGCCGTGGCTCGGTCACTGGCGAGCGGCCATTGGCAAGCGGGAAAATTCGGTTCGCTATTCTATTAGTAGCTAAAAACGACCACTATACGAGCGGAAACGGCCAATTATTTGCCTAAATCCGATTCCAACGCATCCACGAACAGCTTGGCCACGTCGCATCCGCTCTGGTCGAAGATTTCCTGAAAGCAGGTCGGGCTGGTCACGTTGATCTCGGTCAG
>JBDTRV010000229.1:0-5100 GCA_039931475.1 Burkholderiales bacterium
CCACCTTGGCGGCCCTGTTCGGCGGCATGCTGGCGGCCGACGCGGCGCTGGACGTAAAGCCGGCCTTCTTCATCGAGGCGCTGCCCGATGCGGTGGAGGTCGCGAACCTGTGGCTTGCCACCGGCAAGTCGGTGGTGTTCGGCATCTTGATCGCGCTGATCGGCTGCCATTTCGGGCTGCGGGTGGAGCCCAATACCGAGAGCCTCGGGCGCGGCACCACCGCATCGGTGGTCGCGGCGATCACGATGGTGATTCTGGTCGACGCGCTGTTTGCGATCGTGTTCCGGGGAGTCGGGCTGTGAGCGCCGCCGCCGCGCCGTTCGAGCTCACGCAGCTGGGCACGCAGAGCGCGCGGCACGGCGGGCGCGAGCCGGTGGTCGAAATCGACAAGCTCTGGACCGTCTTCGGTTCGGGAGCCAGCGAAGTCGTGATCCATCAGGATCTGGACCTTGTGATTGAGCGGGGCGACATCGTTTCCCTCGTCGGCGGCTCGGGCAGCGGCAAGACCACGATCCTGCGCCAGATTCTCGGCCTGCAAACCCCCTCGCGCGGCACCGTGCGCGTGCTGGGCCGCCCGCCGGCCGACCTCGGCGAGCGCGGCGCGGCCAGCCGCATCGGCATGCTGTTCCAGCACGGCGCGTTGTTCTCGGCCTTCAGCGTGCTCGACAACGTCGCGTTCGCGCTGCGCGAGCTGCAGACCTTGCCCGACGATCTGATCCATGACACCGCGATGGTCAAGCTGCGCATGGTCGGCTTGAACCCCGGCGACGCGATCAAGATGCCGAGCGACTTGTCGGGCGGCATGGTGAAAAGGGT
Source organism: Burkholderiales bacterium (assembly GCA_039931475.1). Lineage (GTDB taxonomy): Bacteria > Pseudomonadota > Gammaproteobacteria > Burkholderiales > Burkholderiaceae_C > JBBPYC01. The sequence goes on from JBDTRV010000229.1 coordinate 817, forward strand.
GGCGCTGGCGCGCGCGCTCGTGATGGACCCGCCGCTGCTGCTGCTCGACGAGCCGACCGCCGGCCTCGATCCCGAGGCGTCCGATAGTTTTTGCCGGCTGCTCGCTTCGCTGCACCAGGAGCTGGGCCTCACCGTCATCATGGTCACGCACGATTTGGATACCGTGGTGGAGTTGTCCACCAAGGTCGCGGTGCTGGCCGACAAGCGGGTGCTCGTGAATGCGCCGCTGGCCGAGGTGGCGGCGGTTAAGCATCCGTTCATCGAAGAGTATTTTCACGGCACGCGGGGCGAACGCGCGCTGACGGCGCTGGCTCAGCCGCAGGCCGTCCATCACGAAAGCTAGAGAACAACATGGAAAACAAGGCACACGCACTGGCCGCCGGCATCTTCCTGCTGCTGGCCACGGCCCTGCTGGTCGGCCTCACGGTCTGGCTCACGAGCGATCGCCAAGCGGTGCGCCTCTACGAAATGTCCACCCGCGAAGCGGTCAACGGGCTGCAGCTTCAGGCGCCGGTGCGCTATCGCGGCATCGCCATCGGCAAGGTGACGACCCTGGGCTTCGATCCCCAGAACAAGGGCAATGCGCTGGTGCGCATCACGGTGGACGAGAACGCGCCGATCTCCACCTCCACCTTCGCCACGCTCAACTTCCAGGGCGTCACCGGCCTGGCCTTCGTGCAGCTCGACGACGACGACAGTGACAACAGCAAGCCGCTGCCCGAGCCCGACAAGGGTTATCCGAAAATCCCGATCCGGCAGAACCTGCTGTCCAGCCTGTCGGATCAGAGCACCACGATGCTCGCGCAGGTGGAAGAGACCAGCAAGCGCATCAATCAGCTGTTCGCGCCGGAGAACCAGCAGGTGCTGATGGGCATGGTCACCAACCTCGCGCAGGCCGCGAACGACCTGGCCAAGCTCACCGTGCAGCTCGACCGCACCCTGGCCGAGCGGCTTGACCCAGCCCTTGCCGGTGTGCCGCCGTTGCTGGCCGAAGGCGCCAAAACCTTGGCCACCTTGCAGCGCGCGGGCAACGAGTTCGGCAAGATCGCCAAGCAGATGAGCGCCAAGGGCGGCGTAATCGATCAACTGGGCGACAGCGGCGAATCACTCGCCCAGGCCGCGGCCAAGCTCAACAACCGCACCCTGCCCAGCACCACCCGCGCGGCCCAGAGCGTGAAGGACACCGCGCGCCAGGCCGACCGCGTTTTGCGCAACATCTCCGACAATCCGCAATCGTTGCTGCGCGGCAGCGGCTCGGTGCGCCCCGGCCCGGGCGAGCCCGGCTTCAGCGCGCCGTGATCATGGCAAGCGGGAGCGCGCGCCGCTCGCTCCGCGCGCCCATGCACCCGCGAACCCACCGCACACCCCTACTCACATGCCTTCCATGTCCAAACCCCTCGCCCATCCTGCCCGCCGCTGGCTGCTCCTCGGCGCCGCCGCCCTCGTGTCCGCCTGCACCGTGCTCCAGGAGCCGCAGCGCCCCGCCGTCTACGACTTCGGCCCGCCGGAAACCGAGTCGCCCGCCAAGAGTCCGGCCGCGAGTCGGTTGCCCTCGATCGCGCTGGCCGATGTCGACGCCACGCAGACGCTGGACGGCAACGCCGTGCTGTATCGGCTCGGCTATGCCAACGACCAGCAGTTGCGCCCCTACGCACTGGCGCGCTGGAGCGCGCCGCCGGCGCAGCTCGTGCGCCAGCGGGTGCGCGAGCGCCTGTCGCGGCAGCGGTCGGTGATCGGGCCGCTCGATCCGGGGTCCGATCTGATTCTCAAGATTGAACTGGACGAATTCAGCCAATTGTTCGAAGCACCGACGCGCAGCTTCGGACTGGTGCGCCTCACGGCCACGGTGAGCAAGGTCACACCGAGCGGCGAAAAACCGATCGGCCAGCGCAACATCGTGCTGCAGCGCCCTGCCACCACACCCGACGCGGCTGGCGGCGTGAAGGCGCTGGCCGCCGCCACCGACGCGGCCGCCGACGACATCGCCGAGTGGCTCAAGCAGATCGACGCGAAATGAAACTTGCGTGACCGACTGATATCGTTTTTACTATCTAATTTCTAGCAATAAATGCAGTGTGGACGAGCGGTGGAGCCATTTTTTATCTCCAAAAACGACCCGCTGCCCGGCGGCGCACCGATCGGTCAGTGGCGGCGCTGGCCGCTTGTGACATGGGCGTCTTGTGGCTCGTCGATCTTGTGGCTCGCCGATAGTGTCGGGCTCAAACGGCTCGCCCCCACCATGAAACCCCTTCTCAACGATCCAGGTCGAGCCATTCCGTCGCCGTGGCGTGGCTGCGGCTGGCGCGCGGGCGGAGCAGCGCGATGAGGACGCCGCCCGTCGCCGCTGACGATGCGCTAGCGCCCGGCGCGGCCGACGACGCACGGCACGTCGAATTGATCGAGCGCATCATCGCGCGCGACGAGCACGCGCTGACGGCCCTGTACGACGAAACGGTGGCGCGGGTCTGGTCGGTCGTGTGGCGCCACACCCAGAATTCGGCCCTTACCGAAGAAGTGATCGGCGACGTCTACTGGCAGGCCTGGCGCCAGGCGCCGCGCTTCGATCCGGCCCGCGGGCGCCCATTGGCGTGGTTGCTCGCAATGGCCCGTTCACGCGCCGTCGACGCCCGCCGCACCGAGCAGCGCTTGCGCCACGCCAGTATCGAGGAGCTGGACGATATTGCGGCCGCCGCCGATCCCGCGCCCGGGCCGCCCGAGTCGTTTTCGGTCGCGCTCGAAGCCAGGCGCTTGCACGAGGCACTGGCCCGGCTCGAGGCGCGCCAGCGCGAACTGGTCGTGCTCGCATTCTTCAGCGGCCTCACGCACGACGAGATCGCGCACCGGACGGCGCTGCCGCTGGGCACGGTGAAGTCCCGGATTCGGCGGGCCATGGCGACGCTGCGGTGCCGGCTTGGCGATGGCGCCACGGCGCGAACCGGCGCAACAGTGTAGAACGGGTCATGGGCATGAAACGGTCTTCCCACCTCCCCCCCGCCGGCGCGCCGCGTGGTCGCGGAGATCCAGCGCCGGCCGCCGACGACACCGTGGAGCCGGCGCCAAGCGCTCCCCCTGCCGGCCCGCGGTCGAGCGCTCCGATCGCGCGCCAGCGCCGCCAATTGGCCGAGCGCGCCGCCGCCAGCGCCCGCGCCAGCCGCGCGATGGTGACCGAACGCTACGCCGCCGCCGCCATGGCGCGCGCCAATGCCGGCGCTCGGCTGCAGACGCTGTACCTCGCGGCTGAAGGCCCGCGGCGCCCCGGTGAGCCGCTCAATGTGTTGCTGATTGAATTGGCACCGAGCGGCGTGCTGGAGGTCGATCCGCCGGCCGCCGGCGTGCTGCGCGAATGGCTGCTGGTGCGCGGCGGCGTAACTCTGGCAGACCCGGGCCAGTGGCCGGTGGCGCTGGCGCCGCTCGACTTTCACGTGGTGCCCGCCAGTCTTGCTCCGCCGAACACGGCGCCCGCGCCAACCCGGCTCGACGCCGGCGCTTCCGGCGCGCTGCTGTTTCTGCGCGAAGCGCACGATTTGCCCGACCCAGCCGAGCCATCGCGCACCGTGCGCGATGCGGACACTGCCTGGAAGCCGTTCGCGCCCAAGGTGGAGCGCCGGGTGCTCTGGCGCCGGGGTCCACTGGCGGCCATGTTGTACCGCGCCGCGCCCGGCGCGGCCGTGCCGCACCATGGCCACGGCCACGACGAGGAATGCCTGGTGCTGCGCGGCGAGACCTTTCAAGACGACACCCTGCTGCGCGAAGGCGACTACCAGCTCGCCCCGGCCGGCTCGGCGCACTTGTCCGGCTCGACCGACAGCGGCGCCATCTTCTACATCCACGGCGACCTGAACCTCGAGCTTCGCGGGCCAGCCGCGTGAGGCCGGCGGTCGGCCCGCGCGAACCTTCCCCGCACCGGCCGCGCGCCGGGTCGATCTGGCGCATGCTGCGCGCTTTCGCTTTCCTCCTTTGTCTGATCGGCGCGCTGCCCGCAATCGCGGCCAGTTCCGGCAGCGGCGTGCTGGAGGCGGCCCGCCTGATTCCAGAGCAGCGCCAACTGATGGTTGCAGGCTGGGCCGCGCCCGAACGGCCTGGCCTGTTCGTGACCAACCTGATCGTGCGGATCGGCGGCGACACCATCTACCGGGGCCGGATGCTGCACGCCGAGCGGCCCGACGTGGTGCGGGCCACCGGCCGGCTCGACTGGCGGGACAGCGGCTTTTCGATGCTGATCGCGCTGCCGCCCGGCACATCCGCCGGCCCGCAGCCGCTGGCGGTTTCGGTCCGGCTCGGCGA
>JBDTRV010000230.1:0-5098 GCA_039931475.1 Burkholderiales bacterium
GGCTGGGCGCGAACTTTTCGATTTCGGCGATCAGGTCGTCGTCGAAGCGGTCGCGAGGAAACGCGACCACGCTGTATTCGAGCGTATCGGCCATGCGTCCGACCCGGTCATGCCGTTTGACGAGTTGGTATTTGCCCTTGATCTGCTCGCGCGTCGTGTCTTTTTGCGGCGGATAAAAATCCTTGATCACCTTGAAGACGAACGGAAACGACGGCAGGTCGAACACCAGCATCACCATGCCCTTGATGCCGGGCGCGATGCGAAAGTTGTCGCTCGAATGGCGCAAGTGGTAGAGAAAGTCGCGGTAAAAAAGCGTCTTGCTCTGCTTGGCAAGGCCTAGTGCGCTGTAGATTTCGCTGCCGGGTTTTCTCGGCATCAGCGAGCGTAGAAACTGCACGTAGGCCGCCGGAATCGCCATGTCGACCATGAAATACGCGCGCGCGAAGCTGAACAGCATTTGCAGTTCATCCTCGCCAAACAGCACGGCATCGATCAGAAGCCGCCCGTCCTTGTCCCCATGCAGGATCGGCAGCGCGAACGGAATTTCGGCAAAGCCGTTGATGATCTTGCCAACCAGATACGCGCCCTTGTTGCGGTAGAAAAGGCTGGTCAGCACCTGAATCTGAAAGTTCGCGCGCAACTTGGCCTTGCCCAGCCGAGCCTTCATCGCCTTGACCACTTGCGCCACGTCGGCCTCAAGGCCCTCGAACGGGCACTGCACGTCGAAGTCCTCAATCAGCTTGAACATGGTCTCCTGCAAGCCGGCCTTTACCGGGTAGTAGGCGCGATAGGTCGGCCGCGGCTCCTTGAGCGCGTATTCGAGGTACTCGGTGCTCACCGCTGGGCGCACGAAGATGAAGTCGTTGTGAAAATGGGTGCGATGCAGGATGCGCGTCGTGACCGAGTTGAAAAACGTTTCGGCCAGTTCAGGTTGCAAGTGGTTCACGAGCAGGCCGATGTAGTGCAGCTTGGCTTGGTGCCACACGGTCATCGGCAACTCGTCCGCATCGAACTCTTTTTCCAGCCGGCGCTCACATTCCTTGACCCGGAGGTCGTAGAACTCGATCCGCTCGCGCTGGGCCCGCTGCTGCGCATGCCAGTCGGCCGTCTCGAACCGCTGCTTGGCGCGCGCCGATTCGCTTCGGAACAACTGGTAATGGCGGTTGAAGCCGTCGATCATCGCCTTCGCGATGTCGTAGGCAACCGGCGAGTCCAGGCGCTGCGGGAACACTGAATGGGTCGTCACGGCGCTGGAATCTCGGATTCCGGCCCCTTGCGCGGGTAACGCTTGACGGCGTCGGCGAACACGGTGAGCACGTGGTCGGAACGCTCCATCGTCACGCCCAGATCCTTGAGCAGACCGTCCTTCAATCCATAAACCCAGCCATGCACCTTGACCTTCTGCCCACGCGCCCAGGCGTCCTGCAGCACGGTCGAGGTGGCGACGTGGCCAACCTGCTCGATCACATTGAGCTCGCACAAGACATCCTGCTGAGCGCTGCCGTGCAGATGGTCGATCCGCCGGCGATGCCGCATTCGCACGTCCTGCACGTGGCACAGCCAGTTGTCGGCAAGGCCCACGCGCAGCCCGAGCATCGCCGCGTTCACGCCGCCGCAGCCGTAGTGGCCAACGACGATGATGTCCTCGACCTTGAGCTGATCGACCGCGAACTGAATCACCGACAGCGCGTTCAGATCCGAATGCACCACCACGTTCGCGACATTGCGATGCACGAAAACCTCACCCGGATCGAGCCCGATGATTTCGTTGGCCGGCACCCGACTGTCGGCGCAGCCGATCCAGAGGTACTTGGGGCTTTGTTGCTGCGCCAGGCGGGTGAAGAAGCCAGGGCGCTGCGAGTCCATGCTGGCGGCCCAGGCGCGGTTGTTGGAAAGCAGGCTTTCGATTGAATTTGGCATGGGGTTTGATTGTGCCTCTTGCCCGCGGCGACGGTCGCAGCGTGAATCGGACGAGGTGATCGACGTCGCCGGCCAGCACGCGCACCTCGCACGAGCCGCACAACACCTCCTCACACTCGCTCTGCACGTCGATGTTCGCTGCCCGCAGCGCTTCGAGCACGGTCAGGCCGGCGCCGACTTCGAGGGTCAGGCCCGAGTCCTTCAACTCCACGTTGAACGCATGCCCCCTGGCCGGATCGAGCTTCGGACTGGAGGACACGAAGTGCTCGATCCTGAGCGACCCCGCCGGCCAATGCGCGCTGTGTTGCGCCAGTGCTTGCAGCATCCGCACCGGGGCCGCGGTGCGGCCACCGCCGGAGCGATCAGCGCCGCGGCCGATGCGGCGTGCACCAGCAACGTGATCGGCAGTGTGGCGAGCTGCCCGAATGAGCCGGGCGTCGTCACGGTCATGCCGCGGCGCCCCGGTGTCGCCACGCGCAGGTCGCCACCGCCGCATGGCTCGCGTAGCGGTCGACCAAAGGTTCGTTTTGGTTCATGCGATCCATTCCCGCGGGGGATGACAATTCGATTTCGATCGTGATCAGGTCGCCTTGATCCTAATGATGAACCCCACCATGCAGACTCACGACAGCGCTTTCGTCGAGCCCGTTCGGGCCGATTTCCTCATCATCGGCGGCGGCATCGCTGGTGCGTCGCTGGGCCATTGGCTGGCGCCACACGGTCGCGTGGTGTTGCTCGAGCGCGAATGCCAGCCTGGCTACCACTCAACCGGCCGCTCGGCCGCGCTCTTCATGGAGAGCTACGGCACGGCGCAGGTGCGCGCGCTGTCCCGCGCCAGTCGCGCCTTCTTGCAAAGCCCTCCACCCGGTTTCGCCGAACACCCACTGCTTGCGGCGCGCGGCGCAATGGTGGTGGCCACCGCTGGCCAGCAAGCGGCGCTCGATGCGCACTGGCAGGTGCTGCGCGCGATCTCCGAGAACGCTCTGTGCCTGACCGCGCGCGAGGCATGCGCCCGCGTGCCGGTGCTCCGCGGTGAAGCGGTAGTGGGCGCCGTCCTCGAACCCGATGCGTCCGACATGGACGTTCATGCACTTCACCAGGGGTATCTGCGCGGCATGCGACGGGCCGGCGGGATGCTGGTATGCGATGCCAGCGTGACCGCGATGTCGCACAGCGGCAGCAACTGGGGGGTTCACGCCGGCGGCAGGCGCTACGAGGCGCCGGTGGTGGTCAACGCCGCCGGCGCCTGGGTGGACAAAGTCGCGCAGTTGGCCGGTGCCAAACCGATCGGCATCGAGCCGCGCCGCCGCAGCGCGTTCATCTTCGCCCCGCCGCCAGGCACGGACGTTCACGGTTGGCCGATGGTGATCGGCGCCGCAGAAGACTGGTACATGAAACCCGATGCGGGCATGCTGCTGGGCTCGCCCGCCAACGCCGACCCGGTCGAGGCGCAAGACATCCAGCCGGAGGAATTGGACATTGCCCTGGCTATCCACCGGATCGAGCAAATCACCACTCTCAAAATTCGCCGGCCGAGCCGCGCCTGGGCGGGCTTGCGGTCGTTCGTGGCGGATGGCGACCTCGTCGCGGGCTTTGACCCATTGATTCCCGGGTTCTTCTGGGTTGCGGCACAAGGCGGTTATGGCATCCAGACATCGGCTGCGATGGGCGAGACATGCGCGGCCCTTGTGCGCGGATTGCCGGTGCCCGCGCACATCGCCAGCTTCGGCCTCACGGCGGCCATGTTGTCGCCGGAACGACTGCGCGCGGCAGCCAAGGGTTCGGCCCCGGGATTGGATCCGCGCGACGCCGAGGGCTGGCCCGGTGACGAAGAATCGGATGCTCGCGCCGGCTGAATCGCAGCGGGCGGCGCCCGCGCAAATACCTATTCGGCGACCGGAAACGGCAACGCTTCGATCGACTGCCGCACCCCCGCCTTTTCCCCCGCGCTCGCGAACTTGCTGTATTTGCCGAGGAGACCCACGAGCTGCCCGTAGATGCGCGGATTGCCGGCCATGCATTCCTGCTGATGCAAGAAGTCGGATTCGCCAGTGAAGTTGCCGACCAAGCCGCCGGCTTCGGTCACGAGCAGCGAGCCGGCCGCGCAGTCCCAGGCTTTCAGACCCTTCTCAAAAAATCCGTCGCTGAAGCCGGCCGCGACGTAGGCCAGATCGAGCGCGGCGGCGCCCGGGCGGCGCAGGCCGGCCGCGCGCTGCATCACCTCGGACATCATCAGCAAATACTGCTGGAAGTCGTCGCCGGGGCGATACGGAAAGCCGGTGGAAAGCAAGCAACCGCGCAGCTCGGTGCGCTTGGCAACGCGCATGCGCCGGTCGTTCATATAGGCGCCGCGGCCCTTCGTGGCAGTGAACAGGTCGTTGCGGGTCGGGTCGTAGATGACCGCCTGCTCGACCTTGCCTTTGACCGCCAGCGCGATGCTGACGCAGTAGACCGGAAAGCCGTGGATGAAGTTGGTGGTGCCGTCGAGCGGGTCGATGATCCAGACGAATTCCGAGTCCTTCGCGCCATGCTCGCTGCCAGATTCCTCGGCCAGAAACCCGTGGCCGGGATAGGCGGTGGAAAGCGTCTCGATGATCACGGCCTCGCTCGCGTGATCGACCTCGGTCACGAAGTCGTTGGCCTGCTTTTGCGAGACGCGCACCGCCTCGATGTCGAGCGCCGCCCGGTTGATGATGGCGCCAGCGGCGCGGGCGGCCTTGATGGCCACGTTGAGCATGGGGTGCAGGTTGGAGGACATGGGGCAAGCGGTAGGGGGGAGATGAGCGCGTCGCGCGACGAAGCCGACGTGGCCGGGCAAATGACAAGCCCGAGGCGACAATGGCATCGATTTTATCCGCGCGGTCTTTTTCGAGGCCGTGCCGGCTGCCTTGCACACCCGATTCATCCTTATCAATACCAGCCACGCCGGCAACGTCGGCGCGGTGGCGCGTGCGATGAAGGTGATGGACTTTCACGACCTGGTGCTGGTCGCGCCGCGCTGGCCCAATGTGCTGCGGCGGCAGGAAACGATCCAGCGCGCCAGCGGGGCTTTGGACGTGCTGGAAAACGCGCGCATCGTGGCAACGCTGGATGAAGCGCTCGATGGCATCCAGCACCTGTGCGCGACCGCGATGACGCCGCGCGACTTCGGTCCGCCCAATGAGGCGCCGCGCGCGCA
>JBDTRV010000231.1:0-5097 GCA_039931475.1 Burkholderiales bacterium
CAACGCTCCGGCGGACCAGGGGCGCGCTGCAGCGGCCGACTGGCGCATCAGGTTTTGTCGGCTTCCTCAGCCCCGCGCGACACCTTGAACCAGCGCACCGCGCCACCCTTGGTGTGCAGCACGAGAAACTCGAGCCCGGCCACCGTGTGCACTTCGCCACGCCGCGGCACGTGGCCCATTTCGTGCGCGATCAGGCCGCCGATGGTGTCGAACTCATCTTCCGGGTCGCTGGGCAGCACGTCGACCTCGAAGGTTTCGTTCACGTGCTCGATGCTCGCGTCGCCGCTCACGCGGTAGGTGCCGTCGGCCAGGGTGAAGATGTCGCCTTCGTCCTCGCCAAGATCGAATTCGTCCTCGATCTCGCCGACGATCTGCTCGAGCACGTCTTCGATCGTGATCAGGCCGGCGATGCGGCCAAATTCGTCGACCACGATCGCGAGGTGGTTGCGGGTGCCGCGAAACTCGCGCAGCAGATCGTTCAGTCCCTTGCTTTCGGGCACGAACACCGGCGCGCGCAGCAGCGAGCGGATGTTCAGTTCGGGCGCGCGCTGGAGCTTGAGCAGATCCTTCGCGAGCAGGATGCCGATGATGTTTTCCTTGTCGCCCTCAAACACCGGAAAACGCGAGTGCGCGGTGTCGATCACCGTTCGCAGGATTTCGGGGTAGGCGAAGTTGATGTCCACCAGATCCATCCGCGGCGCGGCCACCATCACATCGCCGGCGGTGAGATCGGCCATGCGGATGACGCCTTCGAGCATCACTCTCGATTCGGCGCCGATCACATCATTATTTTCGGCGTCGGCCAGGGTTTCGATCAGCCCCTCGCGGCTGCCGGGGCCGGGGTGGATGAACTCGGCAAGCTTTTGCAAAAAGCCGCGCTTGTCTTCTTTCAGTTGCGCGGCAATGCCGCGCGCGGTCTGGCGTTCAGGATATGGGTCGGACACTGAAAGGGTGCAAGTGGTGGAAAGGCAAAGGATAGCCCAATCGCTTCGGGTCGCGCGGGCCTTGCCGGGGATGGCTTGCGGCGGCGCATCGGCGTGCCGCGCTAGTCACTTACAAAACGCGCCCGCCGGGCTCGGCTCGCCGCAGCGCGAACACCATGTCGTGGAAACGCTTGGCCTGCTCCTTGAGCCGGTAGTCGGTTTCGGCAAAACCCTGGTACACCGCTTCGCTCAGGCGGCTATCGAACGATGCGCGGGGAAGGCGGAGGTAGGCTTCCGAATCGGCGCCGAATCGCTCCACCACGGCTCCGGCGCGGCGCGCGATGGAAAGCATCGTCGCGTTCTCCGACAGCGCCTGGATGAAGAGCAGTTGGCGGCCTTCATTGCGCGCATGCATGACCGCGCGCTCGAACAACCGTGTGCCGTAGCCACGGCCACGCGCTCGATGCGCGACGGAAACGCCGAATTCGGCGCAGGATTCGAATCCGTCCCGATCGGCCAAGGCCAAATGCGCCGTCGCGATCAGCTCGAGCTTGCGGTTGTAGATGCCGAAGACGTCGTCGCGCTCGAAATCGATGTGAGCGACATAGTTCGCGATCTGCTCGTCGGTGGCGGCGTATCCGAAGCGCAGGTAGCGATCGTCGCTATTGAGCCTCACCAGGTGTTCGATGATGCGGGGGCGCTGCGAAGGGCCGATCGAGCGGATCGGAACCATGAGCTGCGTGCTCGCGAAGGCGCCGTGTGGACGCTCGCCAGTGGAAGACGACGGACGCATGACATCGTCGTTGGCCGCTGACTTCGGGTTATAAGCTTTCAACATGAGAACACTTTAAGGGTTTTCCCTAGTGAACTCACCTTAAACCCAGGCTCGGAGGGCGGCGGGCGTCGCTTTTTCGCCGATCCGGTGAAAAAAGGCTTTTTCCGCTCGCGATACCGATGTTTTCAGCTATGCATTCAGAAGTGCAAGCTCGGGCGTTTTGCGGACCAGGTTACTGGCCATGCGCAAGCCAAAGCGCAACGCGGAGCGGTCCCACGGAGTGAAGCGTGGCAACTGGAACGGATCGGTTGCTTTGTCAGCCGCACCCCAAGCCGTGCTGACGGCTGCGTCGAACCCGGCCGCGCGGGCCAATTCAATGCTCTTGGTGTTGTAGTCGGTGCCTGGCTTGCCGTTCGGGTAGGCAAACAGCCCGATCCGCTCTTGCAGCAACGTTTCGAGAAAGCGCTTGCTCGCGTTGATCTCGGCGGCTTGGGCCGCTTGCTCGAGTCTCGCGAGAATGGGATGCGATACGGTGTGCGCGCCGATCTGCATGCCGGCCCGGTGTAGGTCGAGCAGTTGGCTGGACGTCAGCATCAGGTCGTCGGGCAGACGCACTTTGGCCATTTGGGAAAGCTTTTCGGCCTGCGCCAACCGCTCGGCCGGCACGAGGTATTTGAATCGCCCGATCAGCGCTTCGATGGCGCGTTGCCGCTCGACGATGCTGCCGGTGGGCACGATGGCCTCTTCATCTGCCGTGCCGCCTGCGAGGTCGCTCAAGTCCAGCTGCGGCCTCGTCGTGCGGCGAACCGACTCGATGATGGTGTCGTTCCACATGCGACCGCCGTCGAGAAAACCGGTGGAGATGAAGAACGTGGCGCTCAAGCCGTGAGCTTTTAGAATCGGCAGCGCGACCTCGCAGTTGTCGGCATAGCCGTCATCGAACGTGATGGCGCAGGCACCGGGTGGCAGGGTCCCATTGGCGAGGCTCGCAAGCGCCTGCGGCAGCGGCAGCACCTGAAACCACCTGCGCAGCCAGCCGCAGATGCGGTCGAACCGCGGCGCATCGATTTCTTCAGGGAACAACGGATCGGCCGCGGGCAGCACCCGATGAAAGATGAGGATCGACAAGCGCGGGATGCCACCGGACGCCGAGGCCAATGCGAGCAGGTGTTTGAGCATGGTTGCTACGCGCTCGGCACCGGCCGGCTGAGGCCGGGGATGGTCTTCCAGCCGGGTTGATACACCGGCTCGCGTTCCCAGGCGCGAGCCTCGACCCACTTTTTGGCCAACACGACCGCCACCATCACGTCGAAGGGCAGGTCGAAATAGGCAAGGCTAAGAAAGGCTCCGCCCACCAGGTACCCGATCAGCGAAACCTGACACATGGCGCCAAGCTCGGCGCACCAGCGCGCCTGAGGAATGTCTTTTGCATTGATCCTAAGCCAGCCGGCCGAGCGCCAGGTCATCAACCAGATGCCGAGAAACAGGAACAGCCCGACGAAACCGTGATTGCCCAAAATCTGGAAATAAATGCTGTGTGCCGCATGGATCATGTTCGGATACGGCGAATATTGTGCGAACAGTTCGGGCCGGGCGGCGTCGAAACCGACGCCAAACGGACGATTCAGCCCGATGTTCCAGGCGTTCCACCATGCGCTGATCCGGCCCATGGCCGACTGGTCCTGCTCATAGTCGACGATGGAGTTCATGCGGCCCATCCAGTTTTCTGGCATGAATCCGATCAATGCGAAGCTCGCGGCCACCAGCACAATGCCGATCAGCAGCTTGTTCTTGCCGCGCCACCAGAACGACAAAGTCATGGCCGCAATCGCGATCAATGCGCCGCGCGAATAACTGCCCAACGCGGCAATCGCACACAACAGCATGGCACCCGTCATCGCCCAGCCGCCCCACTTGTTGGTCAACTGCTGCTGCAAGAACCGCAGCAGCGGAATCGTCATGATCAGCGCGAGCGCGAATTCGTTGTTGTCGGCGATAAAAGACCCTGGTGGCCCCCAAACGCGACCAGTGCCCCCGCCTACCAAGGTGTACACGCCCCCCTTCACGCCCAGCAATGCCATCGAGCCGGCCGCCACCCAGACCAAGGCGAGGATGTGCTCCTTGGTGTGTAGCAACATGAGCGCCACAATGATCATGAAGTCGATCTTCATGACCTTTTTCCACTGTTCGTAGTCGGTCGCTGGGTCCAGGCCGACCAGCCAGGACAAGGTCATCCACAGCATCAACATGACGAGCAACACGGTCGCCGCGCCTTTGAACGGCGAGGATCGGTCGCGCGTGTAGATCAGACCGATCAGGGTGGTTCCGGCCGCGATTGCCGCCAGCGGTGCGTCAACGGCGAATCCCCAAGCGTACCGATGCGGATTCATGATGCTCAACCACGTCCACAGCATGACGCCGATCCATGGGCGCGTGAGCGCCATGACCCCGAAAAAAAGGACGAGCGATACGATGACAACGTCGCGCATGGTCGTCAGTTTGGTGGCGTGGCGTGGCTGACGATGTAGCGGAATTTTCCGGATTTTTCGGCCGGAATGGAATCCACGATTTCGACCTGCACCGAAACATCGGCTCCAAGGCGTTGTTTAAAGCCCGCAACGATGCGGCTAACCGAGCCATCGGCAAATTCGGCATCGGTCACGAGGAGCACCTGGATCGATTGCCGCGTGTGCTGGATCACCTTGAACGAGCGGACGCCAGCAAGGTCGCGCAGGATATAAATAAGCGACAGCCCGTGCATTATCGTGCCATTGGATGCCACGATAAAATCGGTGCTTCGGCCCTGGATTTCCTCCAGCACCGGAAGGCCGCGCCCGCACGCGCAGGGGCGTGCACCCAGGACGCCGACATCTCCCGTGCGATAGCGAATGAACGGAAAGTCGCGCGTTGCGAGATGCGTGACGACGATCTCGCCGGCCGCGCCGGGCGGCAGATTCTGCCCAGCCTCGTCGACGATCTCCACCACGATGTCTTCGGCCGTGATGTGCATGCTGCCGGCCGGGCATTCATGCGCGATGAACCCGGCGTCACGACCACCATAACCATTGGCCACGCGGCAGCCGAAGACACGTGAAATCGTCGCGCGCTGATCGTCGTAGAGGCGCTCGGAGGTCACGAACGCCACTTTGATGCCAAGATCGCCCATCGCGACGTTGCGCCGCTCGGCGTGCGCGGCGATATGGGAGATCGCGGACGGATAACCAAACAGCATTTTGGGTCGCTGCGCCCGGATCGCGGCAATGAATCGATCGACCTTTTGGTCAGACATCTCGAACGCAGGCAGCAGTTGCGTGCGCATCAACCGGTCGCGCCAAAATCGAAGCCGATCCTGCGCGCCAAGCTCGATCGGCGAACCCCACACCACCATTTCGCGGTCGC
>JBDTRV010000232.1:0-5090 GCA_039931475.1 Burkholderiales bacterium
ACCGGTTCCTTGTTCGGCGCGTACTGGCGCTACCGGGTCGGCGACTGCCGAGTGATCTGCGACATCCAGGACGGCGCCCTGCGGGTGCTGGTTATTCAGGTCGGCAATCGGAGTGACATCTACCGCTAACGCTTGCCGCGGAACAGCCCGGCGTACTGCTCTCGCAATACGTTCTTTTGTACCTTGCCCATTGTGTTCCGCGGCAGTTGCGCGACGACCTCGCAGTGCTTGGGGATCTTGAAGTTAGCCAAGCGCGTTTTCAGCTCCGCGAGCAGTGCTTCTGGATCCAGATCGGCGCCCGGCCGCGGCACGACCAGCGCGACACCGACTTCGCCGAAGTCCGGATGCGGCACGCCGACGATTGCGCTTTCGGCCACGCCGGGCAACTCGTTCAGACAGCCCTCGATCTCGGCCGGATACACGTTGTAGCCGCCCGAGATGATCAGGTCCTTGCTGCGGCCAACGATCTGCACGTAACCGCGCTCGTCGATGCGGCCGACGTCGCCGGTCTTGAAATAACCGTCCACGGTGAACTCCTCCTTCGTCTTCTCGGGCATGCGCCAGTAGCCCTGGAACACGTTCGGGCCGACCACCTGGATGCCGCCAACCTCGCCCTCACCCACCGGCCCGCCCTCGTCGTCCACCACTCTCAAATCGACCCCTGGCAGCGGAAAGCCGACGGTGCCGCCGCGCCGCTCGTCCTGCCCGCCGTAACGCATGTCGGCTCGGTACGGGTTGGAGACCAGCATCGCCGTCTCGCTCATGCCGTAGCGCTCCAGAATCGTGTGGCCGGTGCGCTCGCGCCACTGGTCGAAGGTATCGAGCAAAAGCGGCGCCGAGCCGGAGACGAACAGACGCATGTTCTTGGCCACCTTGCGATTCAACCCGGCCTCGCTGAGCAGCCGCACGTAAAGCGTCGGCACGCCCATGAACACGGTGGCGCGCGGCATCCATTCGAGCACCCTCCTCGGATCGAACTTCGAGAGCCACAGCATCTGGCTGCCCGACAAAAGGGCGCCATGGATCGCGACGAATAGGCCGTGCACGTGAAAGATCGGCAATGCGTGGATCAGCACGTCGCCACCCTTCTTTTGCTGTTCGCTCCATCCCCAATAGTCGTGCAGCACGCGCGCATTGGAAAGCAGGTTGTCGTGGCTGAGCATCGCCCCCTTGCTGCGGCCGGTGGTGCCGCTGGTGTAGAGGATCGCGGCCAGATCGTCGCCGCCGCGCGCCGCCACCTGATGCTCGCGGCCAAACTGCGCGGCGCGCTCCAGCAGGCTGCCGCTGCGGTCGTCTTCCAGCGTAAACACGTTCTTGGTGCCCGAGCTGCTGAAAGCGATCTGCGACATCCAACTGAAGGCGGCCGAACGACAGACCACCACCGCCGGCTCCGCGTCGTTCAAAAAGTATTTGATCTCGGCGCTTTGATACGCGGTGTTCAGCGGCAGAAACACATGGCCGGCGCGCAAGGTCGCCAAGTAAAGCATCAGCGCCTCGACCGATTTTTCGACCTGCACCGCGATGCGCGAGGCGGGCGGCAGATCGAGCGAGTCGAAGAGGTTGGCGATCATGGCGCTCGCGCTGTCCAAATCGCGCCAGGAATAGGCCAGGCCGCTGTCGGTCTCGATGGCGACCTTATCCAGGTCCGCCGGGAAGCCGGCGCGCAAGGCGGCGAACAGATTCCGCTGGGTGTCGTTCTGGGTGGGTGTTAACGCTGTCATGGCGGTTTGTTTCCCTGTTCTGTCGAGCTTGAGTATTGGAAGAGCGCGGTCCAGCTGGTGCCGACTGATCGCTATCTAAAATATAGCTACAAATGACCACGCGACGAGCGCGGAAGGCCAATTTCAGGCACCAAATGCCCGGCTGCGGAATTCGAGGCTCTCGGGCCGCGCCGGCAACCCGATCCAGAGGGCGACGTCTTTATCCTTGTCTCCATGATGGTCGAGGTCGCTTTTGCGAAGCGCTATTCTGACGCAGTGGCCCGCGCCCTCCTTGGACGTACAGCACCGTACAGCGCGAGGGGGCGTCGGCCGCACTTGACCAGCGCCCGAGCCACAATGCGCGAGTCGACCCTTCCACGCCGCCCAAGGAGCATTCACCCGTGAACAACAACTCCCCACATCCTTTTGCGTCCACCGTCCGTCAGTTCAAGCCCGGGCCGGGCCAGACTGGGCGCTTCTATTCGCTGCCCGAATTGGCCAGGCAATACCCGAGCGTGGCGCGGCTGCCGGTGTCGATCCGCATCGTGCTCGAATCGGTACTGCGCAACTGCGACGGCAAGAAGATCACCAAGGACCACGTGGCCGAGCTCGCCAACTGGAAGCCGAAAGCCGCGCGCACCGAGGAAATCCCGTTCACCGTCGCCCGTGTGGTGCTGCAGGACTTCACCGGCGTGCCGCTGTTGGTCGACCTGGCAGCGATGCGCAGCACCGCGAAGAAGCTGGGCAAGGACCCGACGCGGATCGAGCCGATGGTGCCGGTCGACCTTGTCGTGGACCATTCGGTCATGGTCGACTACTACGGCATGCCGAACGCGATCGACCTGAACATGAAGCTCGAATTCCAGCGCAACCAGGAGCGCTACGAATTCATGAAGTGGGGCATGCAGGCGTTCGAGACCTTCCGAGTGGTGCCGCCGGGTTTCGGCATCGTGCACCAGGTCAACCTCGAGTACCTCGCGCCCGGCGTGCACAAGAAGGACGACGGATCGGGCGAGGGGCCGGTTTACTACCCGGATACTTTGGTCGGCACCGACAGCCACACCACAATGATCAACGGAATCGGCGTGGTCGGCTGGGGCGTGGGCGGGATCGAGGCCGAAGCGGCGATGCTCGGCCAGCCGGTCTACATGCTGACGCCCGACGTGGTCGGCTTCGAGATGACCGGCAAGCTGCGCGAAGGCGTCACCGCGACCGACCTCGTGCTGCGGGTGACTGAAACCTTGCGGCACGAAAAAGTGGTGGGCAAGTTCGTCGAGTTCTTCGGCGAAGGCACCAAGAGCCTCTCGCTGCCCGATCGCGCGACCATCGGCAACATGGCGCCCGAATACGGCGCGACGATGGGATTTTTCCCGGTCGACGACAAGACCATCGATTATTTCGAAGGCACCGGCCGCGAAACCAAGGACATCGAGGCGTTCGAGACCTACTATCGCGCCCAAGGGCTGTTTGGCATTCCCAAGAGCGGCAGCATCGACTACAGCCAGGTCGTCAAGCTCGATTTGTGGGACGTGACTCCGAGCCTGGCCGGCCCGAAGCGTCCGCAGGACCGGATCGAATTGGGCAACGTCGCCCGGCAATTCGCATCGCTCTACAGCAAACCACCGTCTGAAAGCGGCTTCAACCAACCGGCCGAGACGCTCAAGACGCGCCATCTGGTGCGCGAGACCGACGAGAGCCACCCGCCGCGAATTCCGATGACGCCACCGACGCCGCCCGGCGCGCCGCGCTACGAGCAGGAGATGGAGGCAAACCGCTCGACCCTCGCCGCGACCGAGCCGCACCCGACCGGCCACGCCGGCGACGCTCGGAACGTGACCATCGGCAACGGCGACGTGCTGATCGCCGCGATCACGAGCTGCACCAACACCTCGAACCCGAGCGTGCTGCTCGCGGCCGGCCTGCTCGCGAAAAAGGCGGTCGAAGCGGGTTTAACCGTGAAGCCGCACATCAAGACCTCGCTGGCGCCTGGATCGCGGGTGGTGACCGAGTACCTGACCAAGACTGGCCTGATGCCGTATCTGGAAAAGCTCGGCTTCGCGCTGGTTGGCTACGGCTGCACCACCTGCATCGGCAACTCGGGCGATCTCACGCCCGCGATCAACGAGGCGATCAACGACAGCGACCTCGTCTGCGCCGCGGTGCTGTCGGGCAATCGCAACTTCGAGGCGCGCATCCACCCGAACATCAAGGCCAACTTCCTCGCGAGCCCGCCGCTCGTGGTCGCCTACGCGATCGCCGGCACGGTGCTGAAAGACCTGATGTCCCAGCCGGTCGGCAAGGGCCACGGCGGCAAGGACGTGTACCTCGGCGACATCTGGCCGAGTTCGACCGAAATTCAGAAACTCATGAAGTTCGCGATGGACGGCAAGGAATTCCGCGAGAACTACGCGAAGGTCAAGAGCGAGCCGGGCGAACTGTGGACGCGCATCGAAGGCGTGGCCGGCGAAACCTACACCTGGCCCGAGTCCACCTATATCGCCGAGCCGCCGTTCTTCGACAATTTCACTATCGAAAACGCAGCAGGAAACATAGATCTGGCGGGCGGAAAAGGCCAAAATACCTCGGAAAATCACCGCTACGATGTGACCGGCGCAAAGATCATGGCGCTGTTCGGCGACTCGATCACCACCGATCACATCTCGCCGGCCGGCAACATCAAGGCGAGCTCTCCCGCTGGTGAATGGCTGCAGGCGAACGGCGTGAAAAAGGCCGACTTCAACAGCTACGGCGCTCGCCGCGGCAACCACGACGTGATGATGCGCGGCACCTTCGGCAACGTGCGGATCAAGAACCTGATGATCCCACCGGACAAGGACGGCTCGCGCGAGGAAGGCGGCGTCACGCTCTACCACGGCACGAACGGCAGTGGCAAGGCGGAGAAGATGCCGATCTTCGACGCCGCGATGAAGTACATGAAAGCGGGTGTCCCCACCGTGATCTTCGCGGGCGAGGAATACGGCACCGGCTCCAGCCGCGACTGGGCCGCCAAGGGCACGCAACTGCTCGGCATCAAGGCCGTGATCGCGCGCAGCTTCGAGCGCATTCACCGCAGCAACCTGATCGGCATGGGCGTGCTCCCGCTGCAGTTCAAGCCGGGCGAAAGCTGGGAGAAGCTGGGGTTGAAGGGCGACGAGATCGTGGAGGTACGGCCCGATCCGAACCTCACGCCGCAAAGCGAGGCGAAAATCGTGATCAAGAGCGCCGATGGCAAGGAGCGCGAGATCACCGCCGTGCTACGAGTCGACACCCCCATCGAGGTCGACTACTACCGCGCCGGCGGCATCCTGCCCTACGTGCTGCAGCAGTTGCTAGAGGGTTGATCCGGCCGTTTTCAGCGCGCTGAAACATGACGCCCCGGCGCGCGCTGAT
>JBDTRV010000233.1:0-5086 GCA_039931475.1 Burkholderiales bacterium
GGCGCACCGGCTGGTTGTTGATGTAGTAGCTGCTGGTGCCGTCGCGCGTCAGCACCCTTTTGACGGCAATCTCGGTGAACTGGCTCCACTGGCCGCCGGCGCGGTGGTCGGCGTTGTCGAACACCAGTTCGACCGATGCGCGCGACGCCGGCTTGCGGCTGGTGGTGCCGTTGAAGATCACGTCCTGCATCGACTCGCCGCGCAGCTCGCTCGCCTTGGATTCGCCCAGCACCCAGCGCACCGCGTCCATGATGTTCGACTTGCCGCAACCGTTCGGCCCGACCACGCCGACCAGTTGGCCCGGCAAAAGAAAGTTCGTGGGTTCGACGAAAGACTTGAACCCCGCCAACTTGATGGAGGAAAGACGCACTGAAAACCCTGTGATTCGAGCCGATGCCGCGCCTCTTGGCGACGATCCGCTCTAGCGGCGGCTGGCGGCCGGTGCGGCAATCTTAAACGACCGATCCGGCGCGCCAGTGATGGCCCAGGCCGCGCGGCACGCACGTCGCTGCTTGCGATATAGCTACTATAAATATAGCTGAAAAGCGCCAGCCGACGAGCGCAAACGGCCTGAAAACCCCTGAATTTGGAAACGGCGGCCGACTGCGGGCGCGCCTCACCGCGCGCGCCTCACGCCCCACTGCGCGCCGCCCCTAAGGCAGACGTAAAACGGTTTCTCCGGCTTCGATGGCGCGCCCGGTTCTGCTGCCAACGCCGCGCCAACGCGCTTGAATCTCCGTCCGCCGTGCCAGCCGCGCGGCCCTACGGCGGCTCGGTCAACGCTTGCCAACGTCCTTTGACGCTTGGTCGGCCTGCTTCGACGGCTCCACATGCCCGCCGAACCCGAGCCGCATCGCCGACAGCAACTTGTCGCCAAAGGTTGCATCTTGCCGGCTGCGAAAGCGCGCGAACAGCGCGGCCGACAGCACGTAAGCCGGCACCGCTTCCTCGACCGCCGCGTCGATCGTCCAGCGCCCCTCGCCACTGTCGGACACCTTGCCTGTGAACTGATCGAGCTTCTGATCCTTGAGCAGCGCCGCCGCCGACAGATCGAGCAGCCAGGAAGTGATGACGCTGCCGCGGCGCCAGACCTCGGAGACCTCGCGCAGGTCGATGGAAAAGCGCTCGTCCTCGGGTAGCTGGTCTGACGCCTTGTTCTTCAAGATGTCGAAGCCCTCGGCATAGGCCTGCATCAGCCCGTATTCGATGCCGTTGTGCACCATCTTCACGAAATGCCCCGCGCCGGCCGGCCCGGCGTGGATGTAGCCGCGCTCGGCCCGGCTGTCGAGGCCGTCCTGCTTCTCGCGGCCGGCGGTGCGCTCGATGTCGCCGATGCCGGGCGCGAGCGCATCCAAGATCGGGTCGAGCAGGTCCACGGTTTCCTTCTCACCGCCGATCATCATGCAGTAGCCGCGCTCCAGGCCCCAGACGCCGCCCGAAGTGCCGACGTCGACGTAATGCAACTGCTTCTCGCCGCACGTCTTCGCACGCCGGATGTCGTCCTTGTAGAAGCTGTTGCCGCCGTCGATGATGATGTCGCCCGGCGCGCAAAGATCGATCAGCGCGACCACGGTGCCCTCGGTCGGTTTGCCGTTGGGGAGCATCGACCAGAAGATGCGCGGGCTGTCGAGCTGGCCGGCCATGTCTTCGAGCGACGAACTGCTCGCGGCGCCGTCCTTGGCGAGTTCCTCCACCGCTTTTGGGTCGTGGTCATAGCCGACGACCTCATGCCCCGCGCGCATCAGCCGCCGGCCGATGTTGGCGCCCATGCGGCCGAGGCCGATGATGCCGATTTTCATGTTCTGTCTCCTGTGAATGTTCCGCGAAAAACGCCCGGCTCGGGCCGACCTGCCCGGATCAACGGCGCATCAGCCCACCATCGCCTTGCGCTTCTTGCCCACCGCTTCCAGCAGTTTGTCGGCCGCATCGGCGAACTTCTTGACGCCTTCTTCGACCAAATTCGCGGTAACGCGGTTCAGGTCCAGCCCGAGCCCTTCAGCTTCGGCCAGCACCTTCTTCGCGCCCTCGACGTCCTGCGTGAGCGTCGGCGCGACCTTGCCGGTCTTGCGGAAGGCGTCCATGGTTGCGGGCGGAATGGTGTTGACGGTATCCGGGCCGATCAGGTTGTCGACGTACATCGTTTCGGGGTAATCCGGGTCCTTGGTGCTGGTCGACGCCCACAGCAGGCGCTGCGGCATCGCGCCTTTGGCCTCGAGCGCCTTCCAGCGATCGCTCGCGATCATGTCCTGCCACCAGACGTAGGCCAGCTTCGCGTTCGCGATCGCGACCTTGCCGCGCACGGCTTTCAACGCCGCCGCGTCCTTGTCGCCACCCTTCACCCGCTCGTCGATCTTCGAGTCGATCTTCGAGTCGATGCGGCTCACGAAGAAACTTGCGACGCTGGCGATTTTGTCGATCGGCTTACCCGCTTTCACTCGGGCCTCCAGCGCCGCCAGATGCGCCTCTGCGACCTGGTGATAGGCCTCTTGCGAGAACAGCAAGGTGATGTTGATGTTCAGGCGCTCTTCGAGCAATTGCCGCACCGCCGGCGCACCGGCTTCGGTTCCGGGCACCTTGATCATGAGGTTGGGACGGTCCACCTGCTTCCACAGGCGCCGAGCCTCTTCGATCGTGGCCTTCGTGTCGTTGGCCAGATACGGCGAGACTTCGAGGCTGACGTAGCCGTCCTGCGCCTTCAATCGG
Source organism: Burkholderiales bacterium (assembly GCA_039931475.1). GTDB lineage: Bacteria > Pseudomonadota > Gammaproteobacteria > Burkholderiales > Burkholderiaceae_C > JBBPYC01. The sequence goes on from JBDTRV010000233.1 coordinate 2,704, forward strand.
TCGTACACCGGGCGCAGATCGTCGGCGGCGGATTGAATGTCGACGATCGCCTGCGCTTCGTAGGTATCGGTAACGCTCGCATCGGCCTTGGCGGTCTTGAGCCATTCCTTGAAGCCGTCGTCATAGGCGTCGCCCTGGCCCATCGCTTTCTCGAAGATCGACGGATTCGAGGTGACGCCGGTCAGCGCGTCGTTCTCGATCAGCTTTTTCAAGCCGCCTTCTTTCAGGAACTTGCGATCGACGAAGTCGAGCCAGACGGCCTGGTCGGCGGCGTTCAGTTGTTGCAGTGGGTTGCTCATGGGATGGATCTCCTTGGGTTGGCATGCCGTGTTCAAAAGCATTTTGGGCCGTGCGGCCGGATGGTTCCGGCGACTTCGGCAATGGCGTTATCGGTGCTAAGGGCGCCAGCATGTTGGCACCCTTGCATGCCCAGCGTGCGCCCGGCCTTGCCGGCATGGCATCCAGGGTAGGTTTTTGCTACGGTAGTTGTAGCTATAAACGACCAACCGACGAACTGTGAGGCCGAAATGTTTCCGTAAATCTGCGTTGGCTTCAGCGCGATCCGGCACCGCGCAGGTTGGGGTTATTGTTGATGAATCGGGCCGCAATGGGTTCAGAATCGCCAGTCGGATGGACGGACTTCGAATCGACAAATGGCTCTGGGCCGCGCGCTTTTTCAAGACGCGCTCGCTTGCGAGCGAGGAAGTCGCCAAGGGGCGCGTGCAGATCGGCGATCACGATGTGAAGCCGGCGCGCGAAGTCAAGGTGGGCGACACGATCCGCCTGCGCCAGGGGCAGGTGCAGCGCACGGTGGTCGTGCGGGGCCTGTCGGGCGTGCGCGGGCCGGCGCCGGTCGCGCAGCAGCTTTATGAAGAAACGGCCGAAAGCCTTGCGGCCCGCGCCACTGCGGCCGAGCAACGAAAGTTTGGCGTGGAGCCGGCGCGAGCGCTGGTGCAGGGGCGGCCCACCAAGCGCGATCGGCGCGAACTCAAAAGCTGGAACGACCGCTGGAGTGCGTCGGCCGATCCCGGCGAATCCCGATAGCGGCGCGTGGGCGTCTGATTGCCGAGCGACGCATGAGTGGACGTCAAGAGTGATTGGCGCGCTTTCCGCCCCGGACGTCCGCTGAGCCTCCCCACCCAGCGGCGCACGGCGCAACGCCGGAACCCACCCAGCGTTGTCAGGCCGCGACAACAACCGCGTGAGACGCTGCTTTTAGCCCGTGCGAAAAGGCTGCGCGGGCGCATCGGGCGGACCGCGTTCGAGTCGCTCGTACTCCGAAATCACCTGCGCGCCCAAGAGCAGCAGAGCAGCAGCGATCTCCAGGCTCAAAAGCACGACGATCGCGGTAGTGAGCGAGCCGTAGACCACGCTCACCTGAGACAGCGAGCTGAAATACCAGACCAGCACATGCCGGGTGACTTCCCACAGCAGCGCGGCCGTGACCGCGCCGAGCAACGCGTGGCGCAAAGCAAGCTGGCCGACCGGCATCACCAGATAGATCGCGGTGAGCATGAACACTTCGCCCGCGAATCCGAGCAGGTACAGCAACACACCGGAAAAGCCGCTGAGCGACCATTCATGGCCGAACAGATGGACACCGCTTTCGCCGATCGCGCGCAGCCCGACCGACACCAGGGTGACGAGCAACAGCCCGGCGGCGAGCAGCAGGATGAAGCCATAGGGCAGCAACGCCGACACCAGGAAGTGGCGCCGCCGCACCGCCACCCGGTGAAAGAAGATTACCGACATCGCGTTTTCGAGCACGGTGAACGCGAGCGAGCTGAAAAACAGCATCGTCGCGAGCAGCACCCAGCCGACGACCTGGCGCTGGTCCATGAACTTGCCAAGCTCTTGGACCATGGCCGTGGACTGACCCGGCGTGAGCATTTCCATGTAGCGCCCGACGGTCGCGAGCAGTTCGCCCTGATCGATCACATGCGACAGCGCGATCACCGACAGGATCGAAAGCGGCACGATCGACAGCAGCGCGTAGTAGGCCACCGCGCCCGCAAGCAGCAGCCCCTGGTTGGCGCGAAACGCCTTCAGGGTCTGGAGCGTGAAACGGCCCGGGTGAGCGATCACCTGGCGGGCCCGACGGCCTAAGAGACGCATGGCGGCAAGCTTAAGCGAGGCGCGGGGGTCTGGAGAAGGCGCAGGGTCCGGAAATGGTGAACGGTCCACGGACGCCGCATCGGCCAGAGCAGAGCATCGGCCGGAGCGGCGCATCGTCCAGAGCCGAGCGTTTTCCGGAGCGGCGGACTTACCGGAGTAGGCGAATGGTCTGGAGAACGCGCGTCGGCCGGACTAGGCGCGGTGGACCTTCGGCATCACCGCTGCGGCAGCCCCGGCGCGCCGGCCGAGGTTCGGGGAAACTGTTGCC
>JBDTRV010000234.1:0-5057 GCA_039931475.1 Burkholderiales bacterium
TTGCCATCGGCATGATCGACCGCATGGTGAGTTCGGCCGAGCTGCCGCAGACGGCCAGCACATGGGCAGCCGAGCTGGCCGCGCTGCCCACCGTCGCCGTGGGGTACATGAAGCGCAATCTTAATGCCGCTCAGCGCGGGTCGCTCGCCGACGTGCTCGACTCCGAAGCGATCCACATGGTCCGCACTTTCGAGACCGAGGATCACAAGGCATCGGCAGTGGCGTTCGTCGAAAAGCGCGCGCCGCAATTCAAGGGGCGTTGAATGTGCGCCTCGGCCATCGGGAAGCCCGTCTGTGCGGGCAATGCCGTGTGACCGCACGTCTCCCGCATGTGGCGCAGGCGTTGCAAACCATTGCGCGGCGGGCGTCGACACGGCTCGGAGCCATCCGGCGTTTGCTTCCGTTTATGTAGCATGAAATGACCAATGGACGAGCGATAACGGCCATTTATATGGCCAAAACGACCCGTTTGCCCAACCAAATCCGCGTGCTGCCCGCCTTCCCCCTGATCCACGCCGACCCGGCGTTCTTGATCGTTGACAAACCCGCTGGTCTGCTCGCGGTCCCGGGCCGCGGTGCGGACAAGCAGGACTGTTTGTCCGCGCGGGTGCAACGCGAGTTCGCGGACGCGCTGGTGGTGCATCGGCTGGACATGGCGACCTCCGGGCTGATGGTGTTCGCTCGAGGAGCTGACGCGCAGCGCGCCCTTTCGCGATCGTTCGCCGAGCGGCAGGTCGACAAGCGCTACGAAGCCGTTGTCAACGGCTGTGTCGAACCACCGGAGAGTGAGTGGGGCACGATCGACCTGCCGATCGGCATCGACTGGCCGCGCCGCCCGCTCAGGGTGATCGACCCGGAGCGCGGCAAGCCGAGCGTGACCCGCTGGCGTGTGCTCGGCGTCGACGAGTCGGCAAACCAGTCGCGGCTCGAACTCAAGCCGGTGACGGGGCGCTCGCATCAACTGCGCGTGCATCTGAAGGCGATCGGGCATGGCATCGTCGGTGATGCTTTGTATCGCGACGCTGAAACGGAGGGCCTCGCAACCCGGCTGATGCTGCACGCGAGCCAACTCGGGTTTTCGCATCCCGTCAGCGGCGCGCCTTGCCATTGGCGCAGCGCCGTGCCGTTCTGACCCGTTCTCCGCAGGTTTTCTCCAATGTTTCAGCGGCCGTGAGCGCTGCGGTTCGCTCCGCGCTGCACGCAAAACGATCGCAGCCATTTCGAACGCACCACCTGGAGGGTTGAACCCGTCATGACCCGATCGTCACCCGAACCTGTCGGCTCCCGTGCTGCGTCGCCCTCTCGTGGACGCGCATTCACGGCGGCAAGCAATCGGCTGGTGTTGACAGCCGGCAGGCTCGACGTGCCCCCCGATCTGCAGTTCATCAAGCGCTCTGGCGGCAATGGCGATGCGGCAACGGCGCGCGTGTTCGGTTTGCGCGCGGATCGCGTTTTAGCAAGCACGCAAACGCCTCAGCTCACTCGGCTTTCGACGGCGGCGAACGTACCGTCGCATTGTTCGATACGAACGTCAGATACGGCAGATGGCCGAGGCGTGAGGCGGCGAGGAAGAACGCGATCGCGAAAGTCACCGCAGTGGCAATGAAGTAGCCCCAACCGTGAAACTGCTCGCCGAGCCATACGGAAAGCAGCGTGAAGCCCGCATTGAGCAGCAGATAGGTCAGCGAGACGCCGAGCAACAGGCGACGCAGATCGAAGTACGCCAGCACCGCCAAGGTCAAGGTCAGCAGCACGTGAAACAGCGCGCCGAGCAGCCCGAAGCGGAAGATCGGCACCATCTCCAGCCCCCCGCCTACGGCCTGGATCACTGCCGACGCGAGCAGAATCCCCACCACGCAGACCGTGCCTTGCAGCAGCGCGATCCGGCGCAGGCTCTGGCCGAGCACTTCCGTGAGATCGGCATGGTTGGAGCGGATCTCGGCAAGCGTCGCATGCTCGCTGATCTGCCGATAAAAGCGAACGTAGATTCTGTAAAAGCGCGTCTCGACGTCGATCAAGAACAGCGCCATCGCCGGCACGGTGGACAGATATGCGAGGAACATCGCGCCTTCATAGGCCGGATTCGCGAGCATCGGGCCGGCGGGCGCGACGGGGCCGGGCACAAACCACATGATCCATTTGTCGACCCAGATGGCAGCGTTGTAGAACAGGCCGACCCATGCCAGCTCCCAGTAGCGCGGGAACGCTCTCAGAAAGCCGAACAGGCGCGCGCCGCGCCCGGGAAACTCGGCGAAGACTCGAGCGACGAGCGTGAAGAAGATCACGGCGAGACCGAAGGTGAAGCTCACGAGCAGGCCGCTGCCGCCCATGCGCGGCGCCAACCACGCAGCAAGCAACACCGCTCCAAGCATGCCGGCGCCGAATGCGGTGGAGATGCTCGAATAGCTTTTGAGGGCCGACATAAAGGCCGCCGCCAGCCATATGCCTCCGGTGAGCATCAGCCCGGCGAAGGCCACCAGCCGGTCGAGTGGCGCCAAATCGAGAAAGAACCCGTAGAACGGAACGCCGAACAGCGCGGTCACCGAAAACAGCAGGCACAGCGCGCCGAGCAGCAGATCGGACACTTCGTGCATCTGCTTCGCATAGATCGCATCGGCCACGCAGCGGGTGACCACGAGCACGATGGGTCCCGCGATGACAAGCGAAAACGAAAAGTTGTAGACCGTGAGGATGGTGAACTGCTGCAGCGCCCCCGCGTCGGCAAAGGGGCGGCCGAGCAGCTGGATGCAAGCCAGCGCGAGGCAACTGAACAGCCATGGGCCGGAAGAAACCACCCCCGCGTGCGCCAACCCTTGCAGGTTGGTGGTGAGGCGGTCGGTCTGCAGGAACCGCTGAAGAACGAATCCGATTCCGGCCATATCAGTTCACTACTTCCATCGCCCGGCGCGAGCGATCCGGCTTCGCGAGGTGCAGTTCGTACAGCCGGCGATAGGTCGCATCGGCCAAGGGCTTGCTGTAGTAGCGCCGTGCGCGCCGCTGTATCGCCTCGCCGCAGCGTGCGCGCAACGCGGGATCAAGCAGCAGTTGCGCCAGCGCCTGCGCGGTCGCGCGCGGGTTGCCCAGCGGAGTGACGAAGCCGCCAGGGCCGAGCGGCGGATCTTCGTCATCGCGGCCTTCGATGATGTCGCGGCAACTGCCGACGTTGGTGGCAACGCTCGGCACGCCGGCGGCGCCGGCTTCCAGCAGCACCAGCGGCTGCGCCTCGCTCAAGCTGGTCAGCGCGATCGCGTCGATCTGCCCGAGATACTCGAGCAGCCGGACCCGACCGGTGAACTCGAAGCAGCCGGCCAGGCCGAGGTAGACCACCATCTCCTGGCACTCACGGAAATAGGCGGGATCTTCGTCCGTCGGTCCGAGCATCAGCACCCGCACTTCGGGCACCAGCTCGCGCAGCAGCGCGGCGGCGCGGATGTAGGTCTTCACGTCCTTGATCGGCACCACTCTTCCGATCAGCGCGACCGTTGGGCGACGGGGCCCAGGATCGCGCGGCACGCTGGCATAGAGATCGACGTCGACGCCGTTCGGGACCACCGCCTGGCGATCGGGCGGAGCACCGTCGCGCCGCTGCAGAACCTGATTGTCCTTGTACAGCGCGATGATGCGGCTTGCGCATTCATAGCAGGTGCGCGAGTAGCCGACGAAGGCATCCAGCCATACGTCGCGAAGGTCGCGCCGACGCCGGTCGATGTCCAGCGTGCCGCGCGTCTGATCAACCATCCAATCAGCCATCGCGATTTCGATGCGGCGCTCGCTGGTGTAGATGCCGTGCTCGGTCAGGATGCCGGGCCGGCCGGTCTGCAGCACGGCGCGCGCCATCACGAGGCCCGCATATCCGGTCGAGATCGCGTGGTAAACGCCGGCCCGAGGCAGCCTGGCCAACAGCACCGAGAACAGCCCGCCCACCAGCGAACGCCAGCTCCAGAAGTAGTTCAGGAACGAACCGCCCGGCACCGATGTTTCATACATGCGCTGCAGCATCTCGAACGCGGCTTCCGAATTGAGCAGCGCGGCGCTGTTGGCGGTTTGCCGATGGCTGCGCAGCACGCTCAGCACCTCGGCGAAGTCGTCCCGCCCTCCCCGGTCGAGCAGCGCTCGCAGCGGTTGCTCGAGGTCATCCAGCAACGCCCGCGCGGCGTCGGCGGTTGGGATGCGCCTTTCGCGCTTCTGTAGCGCGATCCCGGTGATGCCCCTGACGTTCTCGGGCAGCACATATTGGAGCCGGCGCGGCGCGTCGTCCGCCGTCAGCACGACCAGATGAAAGCTCAGATGGCTTTGAGCACTGATCAGGTCGTGCACCCAAGCAGACACCCCCCCTGCCACGTAGGGGTACGCCCCTTCGATGATCATGCAAACGTCTACCCGGCGGCCCATGAGATATTTCCCTTCGTTCAGCGGGACTGGGCGCTGGCCGCCCAGAGACCGAGCGCCTGCTGGCAACGCGCGGAAAGCCGACTCTTGTCAAACGTGGTGGCGTCGAAGCGAGCGCAGGTTCGGCGCAGTGTTTCAAAGCGGCCCAGGCGGAACAGGCATTCGACGTACCAGACAAATGATTCGGGCGCGGCCGTTCCGTTCGCAACCAAGGCACCGAACGGTTCAATCGCCTCGCTTTCGCGGCCGAGGCGGACCAACAGGCGAATGATCGCGTTCAACACTTCCGGATAGCCCGGTCCCTGGCGATCGGCTTCCCGGTACAGATTCAGCGCCCGGCATCGCGCGCTCTTGGTTCTTCCATCGTCGAGCAAGCCGGTGTTGGCATAGTTGTCGTAGTGGCGCGCGAGTTCGATCGTCGCGGCGACGTCCGCAACATTGGCGGTCCGTTTTTGCTCGAGGGCCATCGACGACTCGAGAAACTGGTTTTCAATGGTGGCCGCGGCGGTCGCAGCCATCACGCGAACGGTGGGTTCGGCGTCGTTCATCGCCGCCAGCAGCGGCGGCGCGAATCCGGGCTGGAACTTTCCAGCGATGAGCGCAATCACTGCCTGCTTCTGCTCAAGGCTGCCATGGGCCATCACGTCCGCGAACGGCCGCGCCTGTGC
>JBDTRV010000235.1:0-5052 GCA_039931475.1 Burkholderiales bacterium
CGGAGAAACACGATGAAGACCATCAAGCTGGTGTCGCTCGCCACCATCACCACGGCGGTGTGCTTGGCCATGTCGCCGGCAGTGGCGGCGGACTATCCGACCCGTCCGATATCCCTCGTCGTTCCGTTCGTTGCCGGCGGCGCCTTCGACGTGATCGCCCGCCTTGCATCGAAACATTTTGGCGACGAGTTGGGCGGCGCCGTGGTGGTCGAGAACAAGCCCGGCGCGGGTGGGACCTTGGGCGGGCGTCTGGTGGCCAATGCCAAACCCGACGGCTACACCCTGCTGCTTTCCGGCACCGGCCCGATTTCGATCGCGCCGGCGGTCTACAAGAAGCTCGGTTACGTGCCGGCCGAGGTGCTCGAACCGGTGATCCAGCTCACCTCGTCACCGTTCGTTCTGGTGACCGGCGAGGGGTTCAAGGGCACGACGGTCAAGGAGTTCGTCGCCTTCCTGAAAGCCGATCCGGACAAATACAACTACGCATCCACCGGCAACGGCACCCTGGTGCACCTGGCGGGCGAGTACTTTCAGCAGCAGACGATCACCGCGTTCCTGCATGTTCCTTACTCCGGCGGCGCTCCCGCGACGCAGTCGATGCTCGCGAACACCACGCTGTTTTCGATAACCAACGTTCCCAACGTGCTCGGCCAGATCAAAAGCGGCAAGCTCAAGGGCCTGGCCACCACCGGCCCGAAGAGATCGAGCGCATTTTTCGAAATTCCGACGATGATCGAGTCCGGCTATCCCGAGTTCGACCTCACGGGCTGGATCGGCATCTTCGCGCCGTTGGGCACGGAGCCAGGCATCATCCAGAAACTCAACGCCGCGTTCGCCAAGGTCATGCAAGCGCCGGAGATCAAGGCGCGTCTGATCGAACAAGGCGACGAGGTCGCAACCGGCAGCACTAAAGACTTCACGGCCTTCGTGGCCGCCAGTAACAAAAAGTGGCAAAAGATCGCGAACGACGCCAAGGTCGAGATCGACTGAAGCAGCCGCGGTGGGCGGCTGAGCAAGGCCGCAGGCAGGCGCTGTGTGGTGTGCCCCGCGCCGGAGGCGGCCCCTACAATGCGATCGTTCGTGCCCTGACTACTGTCCGCGCGGACCTCGCCGGCCGCGCCTCGCGTTTCCACCGTGACCCTTCAACTCACCACCACCTTGCTCGGAATGGGCCTTGCCGCCGTGATCCTGGTGCTGGTGCGGCGCGACCATCTGTATCTGCTGCATGGCCTGTTCTGGGTCGTGATCGCGATGGTGGCCGCGCTGCTCGGCGCGTGGCCGGGCTTGATCGACCGGCTCGCGTCGGTGGTCGGCATCACCTATCCGCCGGCGCTGTTGCTGCTGCTGGCGGCGCTCGTGCTGTTCGTCAAGGCGCTGCACGCCGACATGGTCAACACCCGGATCGAACGCGACGTGCGGCGGCTGAACCAGCGGCTGGCGATTCTGGAGTCGGACATCGCACAGCCACCCAAGCGGCGGCAGGGCGATGGCGAGGTCGCCGCTGCCAAGACCTGAGGCGCCATCGCATCACGCCGGCGCCATGGCCGGCGTAAGCAGATTTTCATCAACCGCGTGTCGATGGCGCGGGAATAGGTCAGCGACCAGCGCAACCGCAACCGCAACCGCAACCGCAACCGCAACCGCTGAACGCGGTCGCGCGCCGCCGCTACTGGCTCAAGAGCACGCTTTTCCGTGCTCCGAACGATCGCCGGCAGCCTTGGCCGCGCTTTCGGTCATGTATTCGCCCTGTTTGGTCTTGCCGTAGAACTTGGTTCCCGGGCAATGGTAGACCTTGCTCGGCGTATTGACCCAGACCTTGCCTTCGCCGCCGCCGGCCGCCATGGTTGCGGGAGCGGAAGCCTTGGCTGTGGCGGGCGCGGCTGCCTTGACAGTCGCGGGAGCAGGCGCTGCGGGGGCCGCCGGCACTGGGGCTGGCATTGTCGCCGCCGCTTTCGGCGCCGCGGCAGCGTCTGCGCCGCCAAACCAGTCCTTGACGCCCTTGTGGCCGGCGCAGGAGCCCTTCTTGGTGGCGTGGGACGTGTAGCTGCCGTCTTGGCACATGCCGGTCGATCCGGCAGGAGCTCCGGCGGGTGCTTGCGCCATGGCTGCGCCCGCTGCGAACAGACCGGCGACGAGGGTGAGAGAGGCAATGGAAAGTTTCATCTGTGACTCCAAGAAAGGGCGCCGCAAGCAGCTCCTGTCGAGGAGCAACACGCCTGCGGGCGGGCGCCGCAAGCGCTCACAGGTGGGCGCCAGTCAACTGCCGCACGATGATTCGCAGGCTTCGATCTAGCGCACACCAGACAACGGATGACGCAGGCAATCGGTTGTCGTTGAAGACGGCGGGAATGATCCGGGCGCCCCTTGCGCGGCGCGGAGCCTGTTGCTCGCAGCCCCGCCGCTCGACCGCCAGCGGATCGACGAATGCGCCTTCTTTTCGCCAAGCGAAGCGTCAAGCCGCCGCTTCGCCGCGCTCGCGACGCCAGGCGGCCGGCGGCTTGCCGACCTGGCGCTTGAACGCGCGCGCGAACGCTGCTTCGGAGTCGTAGCCGACGTCGAGCGCGATCGCGGCCACCGTGGCGCGCGTATCGAGCAGCAGGCGCGCCGCGGCTTGCATGCGCCACTGCGCCAGATACTGCATCGGCGGCATCTCCATCAACTGGACAAACCGATCATGCAAGGCCGATCGTGACAGGCCGACGCGTCGCCCGAGTTCGTCGAGGGTCCAGTCTTGCGCCGGCTGTTCATGCATCAATGCGAGAGCACGGCCGACGAAGCGATCGCGCAGGCCGGCAAGCCAGCCTGAGCTTTGCTCGGGCAGGTGATCAGCGTGGCGCCGCACCGCGTCGACGAACATCATCTCGCTCATGCGCGCCAGCATCGCTTCGCCGCCGGGGCGCCGGGCGCGCGACTCGGCCGCCGCCTGCTGCGTGAACCGGGCAATCCAGCCGCCATCGTCGGCGCCGCGCAAATGCAGCAGGCGCGGCAGGGCGGCGATCAACGGGTTGAAGGGCTGCAAGTCGCAACCGAGAAAGCCGCAGACGATGGTGGTGCTGGCACTGAACTCGGTTGGTGCCGGGAACAGAACGTCCTGACCGCTGCGGGCGACTTGCAGCGGCAACCGTTCGATGCTTGCGTCCGTCAGCCAGCTCATGTCGAGGCTGCCGCGTGCGCCGGGCGCACTCGAAACGACATGGGCGTCGCCGCGCGGAAACATCACGACGTCACCGGCAAGCAGTTGCACCGATGGGCCGCTCGGAATGCCGGCCCAACAACTGCCCTGCGTGACGGCGTGGTATGCGACCACATGTTCGACACCGGGCATCAAGAGCGGCGCGATCTCTGTCGCGGGCAAACTCTCGGCGGCCCAGACGCTGCTGGTGCTGACATCGAAAAACACGGCGCCGCGCAAGCGAACGCCGCGCAGCACGTCGGACAGGGTGTCCTGAGTCATCTCGGCGCTGCTCGTGGCGCTTTTATCAAGCCGCGCAGACGATCGATCAAATTGCTACATCGTGCAGTGGAAAAAGTGGAGGCTCTTTCGATCGCGGACGATCCTGAATCGTGCGCCAGCCGTACCGAGGTCGAACAATGAATCCAGTCGCCGCAATCGATCGCGACGAAGGGTTGTTCAACACGTTCGCTGCTAGACCATGACATGAATTTCCTCGGGTGATATTTCACGGATCGTTCGACGGCTGCAATCGCCTTCGCTGCCGCTCTGCAACCCACAGCGTCAAAACCGACGCTCGCGTCTACCCAATGGGTCAATCCACCGGTCGCGATTGGATTGTGGTGGCCTTTTGTTCAACGCCTCCAATTCGCAGGGCTTGCGTTGAATTCACTTACCTTTCTTACGCTCGATAGGCACGCGGGCGCGCGGGCGGCGGAGCACCCCCATCAGTTGGACGAAACGATCGCGCAAGGCCGCTGAAGTCAAAGAATACGGTGCCACCCCATTTGGGCGCCGCTCAGTACATCGGACGATGCGCCATGCCTGACCTGACGGCCCCTTGCGGCGTCTCGATCAAGGTGCGCGCACGATCGATCAACCCGCCAACCCGGACATCGGCGAAATCGGTGGCACGAGCAAGCTCGGGCGACGCTTGGTCAAGCGCAGCTCCAAGCAAAGCAAAACAATGAATCCAGTCGTTGCAATCCATCGCGACGACGCTTTGTTTAACCCCTTTTTACTGTTGCGAGCGTGACATGAATTTCCCGACTGAGTCTTCCCGAATCTTTCCGCAGCATGTGGTCGCCACACGATCCACCCGTCTCGGTGCACGACCATGATGATTTCCTCGACCTTCGCGGCAACCGCCGCGAGCCCCTGCCGCCGGCTGATCGTCGCGGCCGTGGCCGCAGCGCTCACCTCCCTTGTCGTGGCCTGCGGCGGTGCAGGCAGCAGCGGCGACGACGGCGCATCACCCGGGCTCAAGCGGGGCCTCACGCGCGAGCCGGTGACTTCAAGCGTGAGCGCGATGCCTTTTGCCATTTCCTGATCGGCATAGGCCTGGAATTCGCCCGGCCTGCGCTTTCTCCGCGCTCTTTTGCGCATTCACCTCGACCCTAGGAGCTATCCCATGAACAACCTGAATCCCATTCGCCGCCTGACCCGGCCGCTCGCGCTGACGCTCGCCCTGTGCGCCGCGGGCCTGACCGCCCAGGCGCAAACCGCCCCCACGATGGCCAGGCACCACACCGAAACGAGCGACGAAGTCGAATTCACGATGGTCCGCACCGCCGGCCTGGCTGCCAACTGCGCGCCGCAAGCCTATGGCCGCGTGAGCATCGAGAGCCTCGGCGGCGTCGAGGAAATGAAGGTGCGCCTGTACGGGCTGCCGCCGAATACGACCTTCGTGCTGTGGGTGATCCAGGTGCCCAATGGACCGTTTGCCACCGGCTGGTACGAGGGCGACATGACGACCGATGAGCGCGGGCGGGCACGCCAGACTTTCCGGGGCCGCTTCAACGAGGAGACAGCCATCGTCGCGCCGGTGACGCGCAGCGCGCCGCAGGTTCACCATGGCGCGATCCCGGACGCGAACGCGA
>JBDTRV010000236.1:0-5051 GCA_039931475.1 Burkholderiales bacterium
CCGGTGGCGCAAAGTCATTGACACATCCGCGCGTCGGCACGTTTAACCGGGACTGCGCTGCCACAAATGCAAACGATCCACCTTTGGCTCGGACTGCATTCCTCCAAGTACTCATGACCCACGTCATCTTCACATGCGGTGTGCCTCAAACACAATTCCGTTAGCCTGCTGCACTTCACGCACATACCGAATGATCTGCCGAACCTCTTCTTCGGAAACTGCTGGCTGCGCCGGCATATCTCCGAAGTTCCAATGGTGCTGGCGAACGCCGTTGCGTACCGCACGCATGAAGGCTTCGTCGGGATGGTGCCCTGGGTTGTAAACGGGATTCAGGAATGGAGGCCCTTTATCTGTGCCTGCGCCGTATGCCCCGTGGCATTTCGCGCAAGTGGCATCGTAGGCGAGCTGGCCTGCCAGGGCCATTGGCGAAAACGCCGGCATTTTGATGCCCTGTGAAGCAGGCGGCAAATCCCGGATGCGCTGAGACCATGCAAAGCCAGCGCTTGCGAGCAATGCCATGCCCAGTGTGGCCACCACAATTTCTTTCCATGCTTTCATTCGTATTTCCAAGTAGTGATGCCATGTGTTGCGTGGGGAATTCATTCAGTGCCGTAACCATTGCACTCGGGCCCGTGTGAAAACCCCACCGATTGAATCCGGATAACTGGTTCGTCATGGCCTTGCTCTTGCCCCTCGCCATCTGATCAATCTGCCGCGGGTGCAACCCAGCGTAACAGATACCGCCGTTCGAACCCAAAAACTTCTGCGATGGCAAATGGGGCGTAGACGACGATTGTTGGATTGAATCCGGGCAACCGACGAGCTATGGTTCTGATTTTCGTATAGCGGTGCTCACGACGAGCAAGGCCAGCACGGCCAGCGCTGAGAAGTTCAACAACATGAACCACGATGTTTTCCATGCGATTCCATCGAAACCACGCTAGGTTATCCGATAGAGAATTGGGGACGCGTAGTAGTCGGCTGAATGGGTTAATACATCAATGAGTATGTGACACCACCACCCCAATAAAGGGATCAGCAGCGATGCTCGCACCGTGATGCGAGACCAGAGCGATGAGCGCAGGCATGCTCGGTGCTTGACCAGGCACGGCGATGGCAAACACCTTCACGGCGTCAAAGGTTCCCGGGGAAGAATCCACCATCACAACACCGGAAACATTTGAAACACATCAGGCAGCGCTGCCAGCACGATCGTAGCGGCCACCACGCTGGGCTTTATCAGTACGCGCCTGCTCAGCAGTGCCACGCCAGCGCCGGCCCATAGGGTGTCCGCAAGCATGTCCATGATGCAGTGCTGCGTTTGAAATAAGTTGTTGCGAGGCAAGGCGTATCTTATTGCGCCGTCGCCTCCACCCTTGCCCGAGCAACCGCCGCGCGCAGTTCCACCCATTCCCCCTTCCCCGGCGCAAACCGAGCCCGCATGTAGCTCGCGAGCTGCTCGATCTGCGCATCCGACAACGCATCGCGAAACCCCGCCATGAATCCGATCTCCTTGCCGGCCGGTTCCTGCACTCCATCGAGGATCGTGCGGATCAGGTTGTCGGGCTGGTCGCTGTGCAGTTTGGTGGACAGCGCCAGCGGGGTGTTCACGCCGAGCAGCTTCGGCCCGTCGCCATCGTGGTGGCAGGCGGCGCAGGCGTTGTCGAACAGGCGCTGGCCGGGGCCGGGCAGGGTGGCCGGTGTTAGGATCGCGCTCGTGCCAGTGCCAGCGCCGGCGGCTTGGGCCAGCGCGTTGGCGCGCGGGCCAGCTTCGGTGTCCGCCAAGGGCGTGTTGAACGACGCGAGGTAGGTCGCCATCGCGCGGATGTCGGCGTCGGGCACCTTGGCCAGTTCGCGCACCACCGGCGCCATCGGTCCGAGCGCGCTGCCGTGCTCGCGCGAGTGGCCGTGCCGCAGGAAGTTGAACAGCGCATCGGCGCTCCACGGCACGGGCGCGTTGGACGATGCGGTCAGCGCCGGCGCTTCCCAGCCTTCGACCATCGCTCCGGCCAGAAAACGCGAGCCGCCGCGTTCGGCGCCGAGCGCGTTGCGCGGCGTGTGGCAAGCACCGCAGTGGCCCACGCCGTTGACCAGATAGGCGCCGCGGTTCCATTCGGCCGAGCGATCGGGGTTGTCAGCGAGCGGTGTGGGGTCGTGAAACAGGCCGTTCCAGATTGCCAGCAGCGGTCGCACGTTGAATGGAAAGCGCAGGTCATTGATGGGCGCGTCGGCGCGGGCCGCGGGCTGGCTCATCAGATAAGAGTAGAGCGCGATCAGATCGTCGTCGCTGGTTTTGGCGAACGCGGTGTATGGGAAGGCCGGGTACAGGTGGCGCCCATCGCGTGCGATGCCATCGCGCATCGCGCGCTGGAATGCGCTGAACGACCAGGCGCCAATGCCGGTTTCGACATCTGGCGTGATGTTGGTGGCGTGGAGGGTGCCGAACGGCGTTTCAAGCGGCCGGCCGCCCGCGTTCTCCGCGCCGCCATCGGCCGTGTGGCAAACCTTGCAGTCGCCCAGGGCCGCCAATTGCCGGCCGCGCTCAATCGTCCCTTGTGTGTAGACCGACGCGCTCGATGGACTGACCGGCGCGATCGTCGGCCGCCAGCCGAGCAGGGCGCCGAGCAGGCCCACGAGCCCAAATACGACCGCGCCGCCGCGTGCGAGCAGCGACGTGTGCCGTGGCCATGGCGCGTCGCCCTGCGACCAAGATGAGGAACGCAGGCCGGGTTCCGGTCGCGATGGCGTTCGCGCTGACGATGACGATCCCGATCCTGATCCTGATGACGGTTCGGATGGCGAAGGCGAAGGCCGGGCTGCCGTGGTGGCGAGTCTGGTCGCCTGATCTGGCCGTGCATCCGTGTCAGAGGAGCCAGATTCCGAATCAAAATTGGCTTCACTGCTCGTCAGTAGGTCGTTTGTAGCTATAAAAAGCGTAGTGGTTGCGTTTTGCCGATCAACCCATCGCGCGCCGGCCAGCCCCATCGCCTCGCGCATCCGCTCCGGCGTGAA
Organism: Burkholderiales bacterium; assembly: GCA_039931475.1. Taxonomy (GTDB): domain Bacteria; phylum Pseudomonadota; class Gammaproteobacteria; order Burkholderiales; family Burkholderiaceae_C; genus JBBPYC01. The sequence continues at coordinate 3,013 of JBDTRV010000236.1, forward strand.
CGGCGGCTCGCGCAGCCGCACGCCGGTCGCATCGAAGATCGCGTTCGCGATCGCCGCGGTTCCGGGCACCGACGCGCTTTCGCCAACGCCGAGCGCCGGCTCGCCCGGCCGGGGCATCACTACCACTTCGATCACCGGCACCTGACTGAACTTCAAGATCGGGTAGCTGCCCCATTCGCGCGCCGCCGGCAGGTTGGTTTTCGGCTCGATCGGCAGTTGTTCGAACAGCGCGCGGCTGGTGGTCTGTAGGACGTTGCCGTGCAGTTGATGCTCCACGCCCTTGGGGTTGACGACGAGGCCTGCATCCTGCCCGACCACCACCTTTCGCACCTGCACCTCGCCGGTCTCGCGATGCACCTCGACATCCGCCACCCAGGCCGACCAGGCCGCGCCGAAACCAGGCCATTTGCTGTGCACATAGCGCGCATAAGCCACGCCCTGGCCGCGCAGCCACAGGCCATCGGGCGGTTGTTGCATCGGCTCGGTGTGCGGCCGCCAGCCGGCCTTGTCGGCGGTGGCTTGCAGCAGCTCGGCCGCTCGCTCGTCGTGCAGCAGGCCCAGCCGATAGGCGACCGGATCGACCTTGGCCGCGCTCGCCAATTCATCGACGTAGCTTTCGTGCGCGAACGAATTGGGCAGCGCCGACACGCCGCGCAGCCAGGAGGCGCGCAGGATCGGCGCCATGTCGTTCACGGTGACTCGCAGGTTGGCGTAGGCGTATGGCGGGCGAGCGGTGCGGTCGCCCATCTCGAACGCGTGCGGGCCGGGATCGATCGTGCGCGTGAGCAGCAACGCAAGCGTGGGCGCGGCGTTGGAGGGGTAGCTGGTCTGGAAATCGTAGGCCGCAGGCGCGCCGCCTTCCGCGAGCCCGCCATCGACGTCCATCAACTGCGCCGCGCCTTTCGGCTCCCACAGATGCTCCTGCTCGCGCGTCAATTGCACCCGAACCGGCGCACCCACGGCCCGCGACAACAGCGCCGCGTCGGCCGCCACATCGTCGGCGCTGTTGCGGCCGTAGCAGCCGGCCGCTTCCATGCGGATCACGTCGACCGCGACGTCGGGCAAGTCCATCAGCCGCGCCAGATCGGCCCGCAACACGTGCGGGTTCTGGCTGCCGACCCAGACGGTGAGCCTGGTTTCGTGAGCGTCGCCGTGACGGTCCAGCCCATCGCCGCGATGACCGGCGCGTTGACCGTTTCCTTGACTTGCGCTTCGACCATCGCCCCTGTCGTCGCGCTTCCAATCGGCCACCGCGCAGGACGGGCCGATCGATGCGTGCAGTTGATACGGCCAGACGTAACGGCGCGCCATGCGCTGGCTTGCGCCGGCCAGCGCCGCGTCCACGTCGCCTTCATCGACCAGCTTGCGCCGCGTTGCCGGGTTCGCGCTCAAGGCCCGCGCCAGATCGCTGGTGTCGGGCAGTGCGGGCCACGGCTTCCAGCGCACCACAAGCTCGCGGAGCGCCTGTTCAGCGTGCTCCTCGCGTTCCGCCACGATGCCGACGAAGTCGCGGATCACGACCACCGCGCGGATGCCGGGGATGTGCGCGATGGATTTTTCGTCGACCGACTCCAGCGTGTTGCCGATGAAGTCGCCGTGGTCCGCACCCGCATACGGTGGGCGCACGACGCGGCCGTGCAACATGCCCGGCACCCGCAGGTCATGCACGAACACGAGCGCTCCCGTGGCCTTGGCCGGGATATCGGTGCGCGGCAGGCTGGTGCCGACGATGCGGTGTTCCGATGCCCGCTTGGGCGGCGTGGCGGGATCGAGGTCGAGCGCGACGTGCTGCTCGGCCACGAGTTGGCCAAAGTCGATTGCATGCGCCGTGCCTTCGCCGAACCGAACCACGCCGCCTTCGATTTGCAACTCGCGCGGCTGCGCGCCAAGCAGCTCGCTCGCGCGTTCGAGCAACCAGCCGCGCGCCTGCGCTGCCGCCGCGCGCAACGGCGCCGCATGAATCTGGATCGACGCGCTGGCAATCGTCGCGCCCTGGTTCGGCGCGCTCGCGGTGTTGCCCAGCACCATGCGGATCGCGC
>JBDTRV010000237.1:0-5010 GCA_039931475.1 Burkholderiales bacterium
GACGCGACCCACTACAACAACTTCTACGAATTCGGCACCGACAAGACCGATCCGGCAAAAAACGCGCACACGCTGCAGGTGAAACCGTGGGCGGTGGAAGTCGAGGGCCTGGTCAACAAACCCGGCAAGTACGCGCTGGAAGACCTGCTGAAGATCGGTGCGCAGGAAGAGCGCATCTATCGCCTGCGCTGCGTGGAAGGCTGGTCGATGGTGATTCCGTGGGTCGGCTATTCGCTGTCGGAACTGATCAGGAAGGTGGAGCCGCAAAGCAACGCAAAATTTGTCGAGTTCGTGACCCTGGCCGACCCGAAGCAGATGCCCGCCGTGGGCTCCAGCATTCTGGAGTGGCCCTATGTGGAGGGCCTGCGCATGGACGAGGCGATGCATCCGCTGGCCTTGCTCACCTTCGGCATGTATGGCGAGGTGCTTCCGAAGCCCAACGGCGCGCCGGTCCGGATCGTGGTGCCGTGGAAGTACGGATTCAAGAGCGCCAAGAGTCTTGTGAAAATACGCTTCGTCGAGAAAATGCCCGCGACGGCCTGGAACAAGGCCGCTGCGCAGGAGTACGGGTTCTACTCCAACGTCAATCCTGAAGTGGACCATCCGCGCTGGAGCCAGGGCACTGAGCGCCGCATCGGCGAAGGCGGCTTGTTCGCCAAGCGCCGCAAGACGCTGATGTTCAACGGCTATGAAGAGCAGGTCGGTCAGCTCTACGCCGGGATGGACCTGAAGAAGACCTTCTGAAAGCTCCAGGTGGCAGGCGGCGCGCGCAAATGGTTGATGCACCGGGCGGCCAAACCGACGGTCTTCCTTTTGTGTCTACTCCCGTTTTTGTGGCTGTTGTTCGGCGCCTTTTCCGACAACCTCGGCGCGAACCCGGCCGAATATCTGAGCCGCGCTACCGGTGACTGGACGCTCCGGCTGCTGTGTGTGGCGCTCGCCATTGCGCCTTTGAGACGCATGACGCACACGCCGCAGATCTCGCGCTTCTCTCGCATGATCGGGTTGTACGTTTATTTCTACGTGGTCTGGCACGTTCTGAGCTACGCCTGGTTCGACATGGGTTTCGACTTCGGCGAAATCGTGCGAGACATCCCCAAGCGGCCGTTCATCTTGGTGGGATTTCTGGCGTTCGCAATACTCACCCCGCTCGCCGCCACGTCGTTCAACCGCGCGATCAGGACGTTGGGCGTCGATCGCTGGAAGGCGCTGCACCGGGCCATCTACCCGATCGCGATCCTGTCGATCCTGCATTTTTTCTGGATGCGCGCGGGCAAAAATGATTTTTCCGAGGTGGCGATCTACGCCGTGATCGTCGCCGTCCTGCTCGGCTGGCGCGTGTGGGATTTTTTGAGAGAAAAACGGCTCCAGGGCACGTTGGTCGGCGTTTCCTAGCTATTAACCTGATAGCTGCTCGCTTCTGATCAACCGATCAGCCGCTCGCCGCGAATCTGGTCCAGAATTGATTCGCGCAGCCGTATGACATGCGCCTCGGCGCCGTTGACCAGCAGTTCCGCCGCCCGGCCGCGACTGTTGTAGTTGCTGGCCATGCTCATGCAGTAGGCGCCCGCTGAAAGCACCGCGAGCAGATCGCCCTCGCGAACCGCAAGCGTTCGATCACGCCCGAGCCAGTCGCCGCTTTCGCAAACCGGGCCGACGACGTCGTAGAGCGCAGGCGCCCGATCGCTTCGGCGCGCAAGCGGCACCATCGCGTGATAAGCCTGATACATCGCCGGCCGCGGAAGATCGTTCATCGCGGCATCGACGATGCAGAAGTTCTTCTGCTCGCCCGGTTTCAGGTAGAGCACCTCGGTGAGGCAGACGCCGGCGTTGCCCACCAGTGAACGGCCGGGCTCGATCATCAGCTGGCGGTCTCCAAAGCCGCGTTCGTCCAGGCGGCTGAGGAGGGCGGCCCATAGCGCGTCGGCGGCCGGGGGCGATTCACCGTGGTAGTCGATCCCGAGGCCTCCGCCGAAGTCGATGTGGCCGATCGGGATGCCGGCCGCCTCCACCTGCTCGACCAGGTCGAGCACTTTGTCCATCGCGTCCAGATACGGCGCTTCGCTCGTGATCTGCGAGCCGATATGGCAGTCGATGCCGGCAACTTCCAGCCCCGGCAGGGCAGTGGCGCGCTGATAGGCGTGCAGGGTGCGCTCGTGCGCCACGCCGAATTTGTTGCCTTTGAGGCCAGTCGAGATATAGGGATGGGTTTTCGGATCGACGTTCGGATTGACCCGGATGCTCACCCGTGCGGTTTGGCCGATGCTCTCAGCAACTTCGCTCAGCACTTCGAGCTCTGCTTCGCTTTCGACGTTGAAGCAGGCTATTTGCGCCTCGAGCGCCTGCCGCATCTCTGCCCGCGTCTTGCCGACGCCCGAAAAGATCACCTTGGCCGGATCGCCCCCGGCCGCAATCACCCTCTCGAGCTCGCCGCCGGAGACGATGTCGAAACCGCAACCGGCCTTTTCGAAAACCTGCAATACGCCGAGCGACGAGTTGGCCTTCATCGCGTAGCAGATTTGCACTTTGCGGCCTTCGAACCCGCGCCGATAGGCGGCCAGCGCGCCGAGCATCGAAGCCTTCGAGTAAACGAACAGCGGGGTCCCGTGGGCCTGTGCGAGATCTGCCAGCCGTACCTGCTCCAGCCAAAGTTCGCCCTCGCGCGCGTGCAGATGCGGATGGCCAGGCAACTGGGCAGCAGCGCTCATCGGGGGAACGCCGAGGGAGACTCTGGCGGCGACTCGGACTGTGGTGTGGGTGACGTCACGCTGGCGGGTGGCGCGGGCAACGCCGCCGCCGGCGCCGGGTTGCCGCGCGTGCCGCCTGGCAGCGTGGAGCGGACGGCTTGCGGCAAGGTTGCTCGATTCGCGGCGGCCGGCTCGCGCGGCAGAAACAGCGCGCCCTTTTGTCCGCAAGCAGTCAGGGCAAGCAAGCCGGCCAGCCCGACCGCCTTCGATGCGCGAACTAGAATTTGTGTGAACATCACCATTTGCGAAATTGTAATGACCGACCCTGAATTCATGGATCGAGCCGAAGCTCTGCTGCAGGCGATCGAAACCGGCTGTGATCGGATCAACGATGCGAGCGATGCCGACATCGACAACCAGCGCGTCGGCGGCATGGTCACGCTGAGCTTTCCGAATGGCAGTCAAATTGTCGTGAACCTGCAAAAACCGCTGCACGAAGTGTGGCTGGCCGCGCCGTCGGGCGGCTATCACTTCCGGTTCGACAACGGGCAGTGGAACGACACCAAGGGTCAGGGTGAATTCTTTGGCCAGTTGTCGCGCGATGCGAGCGCGCAGGCCGGCGTGACGCTGAAATTCAGTTCCTGAACAGATCGAGGATGCTGCGTCGCTCCTCCGCCGGGGGCGGTGCGACCAGCGGCGGCGGCGCGTTGACTTTCGGCAGTTCGGGCGCCAGGTCTTCCATGCCCAAGCTGCGAACCGCGGCACCGCGTGAATACTCGTCGTAATACCAGTCGCCGCCCACCATCGCCAACCCTTCCGGCACGGCCGGCTTGTCGACCGGCACGCCCTTGAGCGCGAAGCGCATGTAGTCGATCCAGATCGGCAGCCCCAGGCCACCGCCGGTTTCCTTGTCGCCGAGCTTGCGCGGCGTGTCATAGCCGATCCAGGTCACCGCCACGAGGGTTGGCTGGTAGCCGGCAAACCATGCATCGATGGAGTCATTGGTGGTGCCGGTCTTGCCGTACAGATCCGGGCGCCGCAGGCTCCTCTGCGCGAGCGCCCCCGTTCCGGAGCGCGCCACTTCCTGCAGCAGGGTACCCATCACGAACGCATTGCGTGCGTCGATCACCCTCACCGATTCGTCGAGCTTCGGTCCATCGGTTTCGATCAGCACGTTGCCGCGCTGGTCTGTCACCTTCGTGATCAGGCGCGGATTGACCCGAAAGCCGCCGTTCGCAAAAACCCCGAATCCGGCCGCGAGCTGCAGCGGGGTGACGGCGCCGGATCCGAGCGCCATCGGCAAGTAGGCCGGGTGCTTGCTCGCATCGAAGCCGAAGCGGGTGATCCAATCCTGCGCATATTGCGGGCCGATCGCCTGCAGGATGCGGATCGACACCATGTTCTTCGACCGTGCCAGCGCGCTTTTCATCGTCATCGGGCCAGCGAAGGTGCCGTCGTAGTTCTTCGGCTCCCACGGCTGGCCGCCGGTGGTGGCGGCGTCGAAAAACAGCGGCGCGTCGTTGATCATCGTGCTGGGCATGAAGCCCTTTTCAAGCGCCGCCGAATAGATAAACGGCTTGAACGACGAGCCCGGCTGGCGCCAGGCCTGCGTGACGTGGTTGAACTTGGATTTTGCGAAGTCGAAACCGCCCACCAGCGCCTTGATCGCACCATCACGCGGATCGAGCGAAACGAATGCGCCCTCGACTTCCGGTAGCTGGGTGACCTCCCAACCTTTCTTCGGTGTCTCGATCGCGCGGATCACCGCGCCGCGCCGGATCTTGATGTTCGGCGGCGCCTTGTCCGACAGTCCCGAGCGCGCGGGTTCCAGCCCGCTGCCGGTGATCTCGATCTGGTCGCCGTTTTGCCGCATCGCGACGATTTTTCGGGAGTTGGCCGACAGCACTACCGCCGCCACCAGGTCGTCGTTGTCAGGATGGTCTGTCAGCGCATCGTCGACCGCATCCTCCAGATCCTTGTCCTTGGCCGGAAGCTCCACGAATTTTTCAGGGCCGCGGTAGACCTGCCGCCGCTCGTAGTCCATCAGGCCGTGCCGCAGCGCCTTGTACGCCGCTTCCTGATGCGCCGCGTCAAGCGTGGTGTAGACGTTCAGCCCCCGCGTGTAGGCATCTTCGCCGTACTGGGCGAAGATCAACTGACGCACGGTTTCGGCGACATATTCGGCGTGCATGGGTGAAGAGATCGTGCCGTTTTTCAGCTTCAGCTTCTCGGCCCGCGCGGCCTCCGCCTGTTCCTCGGTGATGAAGCCGTTTTGCTCCATCCGCTCGATGATGTATTGCTGCCGTATCCGCGCCCGTTCCGG
>JBDTRV010000238.1:0-5005 GCA_039931475.1 Burkholderiales bacterium
CCAAAGGTTCTGCTCCACGCTGCGTGGCCGCTGGGTCACGCTGGCTGATTGGTCGCTGTACGGGCCAACACGCGCTTGCAGCTCGGCAAGCTGTTGGCGCGCCCATTGCGGGAGATCCTCGATCATCCGCACCAGCGTGGCGTCCAGCGCCAAGCCGCTTTCGGCGGCGACACCCTGGCAAATGGCGTCCATCAAGGGCAGCAGGTGACGTTGCAGAAAATCGCGCTGGGCACGCCGGTAGCTCGACGGATCGGTGCGCCGCTCGAGCGCGCGCGCTTCGAGGTGGCAGAGCACCGCCATGAATTCGAGCATGTCAACCAGATGATCGGGTTCCTCGGGCCGGCCTTCGTCGCCAGTGGCGGCCCGCAGCCCGAAATGACTGTAGAAGGCCCGCACGTTGAGCATGAAGGCCGGTCGTGTCTTGCCGCCAAGCAGGTGCTCGTATTCGCCGGCTAGTAGCGGAACCCTCGGTTTGCCTTGCCGGCCGTGAACAAAGGCGTCGATATAACCGGCCTCCAGCGCCGTGAAGTCAGTGCTGGCGCTGGCGCGGGGCCACTGGCGGCCGGTAATCCTCTGCCAGGCGTTGTTGAACGCTTCGTGAAAGCTGCCGTCCTCGAGCGCGCGCTGAAACTCCGGCAGGGGATGGCCAAAGGCCACCGCGGCCAGGCGGTAGATGGCGCCCTTGGCGTCGGCACGTTGCGGTGAATCGGCCATCGGGATGGCGTGGACCGTGTTGCTCATGCAAGCCTTAACTGAGCTTGAACATTTCGGCGTGCTTGAAGCCGATGAGCGTATCCATCAACTCGCTTTTCTTGCCTTCGGCCTTGGCTCGGCGCTCCCGTTTCACGGTCGCAAGGGCATCCTTGACGCCGGGACCGAACAGGCTCTCCAAGTATTCGAGCGGCACCCTCGGCTCGTCCAGTTCCTCGCCATCCTTGCCGAATTTGGGCGGAGAGGAGGGCGGCACGTAGAACACGTTGGGCTGGGTGCCCCATTCGGGGTGCAGCGGCAGTGCGACCTTGTACTTGTTCACCAGCGTGTGGATCGGCCCGTCGACGTCGTCCAGATAGCCGATCCAGCGAATGCGGCCGACACACTGGCGCGCGCAGGCCGTGGCCAGGCCTTTTTCAATGCGCGGATAACAGAAGATGCACTTTTCCGACTTAGAGATCTTTTCGTTGAAGTACACCTTCTTGTAGGGGCAGGCATTGACGCAGTAGCGGTAGCCGCGGCAACGCTCCTGGTCGATCAGCACGATGCCGTCTTCCTGGCGCTTGTAAATGGCGTTGCGCGAGCAGGCCGCCAGACAGGCCGGATTGGCGCAGTGGTTGCAAAGCCTCGGCAGGTAGAAGTAGTAGCTGTTGGGGTACTCGCCCTCACCCTCGTCCTCGTCCCAGTTGGCGCCCCAGGTGGGTTTCACGTTGGGCCGCAACCAGGGGTCGGTGCCGGTCATCAGGGCCTGACGGTAGTTGTATTCCCACGGCACGCCGTAGTCGTCGATGGTGGGCTGCTTGCCCAGCTTGAGCGCGCCGTCCGCGTCGAAACCGCCGCCCATGTTCTGGTAGTCGCGCGGATAGCCCTTGCCGGGCATCGTCTCGACGTTGTTCCAGTACATGTATTCGCGGCCGTTGCGGTTGGTCCACATCAACTTGCAGGCCGAGGTGCAGGTCTGGCAGCCGATGCATTTGTTCAGGTCCAGCACCATGCTGATCTGGCGTTTGGTTGCCATGATGTTCTCTCCTCAGGCGTCTTCGCCAATATCTTCGGCCCGGGCCAGCTCGATGTCGTAGCTGCCCTCATGCGCCAACTGGTTGGCGTTCCACATCGCGTACTTGAAGCCGAGATGGCCCCAACCCCCGACCAACTCCAGCGGCTGCAGGAAGGTGGCCATCGAATTGTTCATCGGCTTCTTGTGGATGTACTGGTGTGGTTCCCAGCCGTGCTCCATCATGATCGTGTTGACCGGGATGCTCGGATAGAACTTGGCCTGCGCGAAGAAGTCGCCATTGGCGTTAAACAGCCGCACCCGATCGCCGTCCTTGATGCCGCGCTGCTTGGCCAGTTGCGGGTTGATGTAGATATTGGGTTCACCCCGCTGCAGGCGCAGCATGAACTTGTTGGAACGCCAGTTCGAGTGGATGCCCCAGCGCGTGTGGGGCGAGTAGAACGCCAGCGGATAGTTCGAGGTTTCCGGCCCAGCGTGGCCGCGCCCGGTCGGCACCGTGGCGCCCAGCTTCACGAAGCGCGGGTGATCGCAGTAGAAGGTGATGCGCCCCGTCAGCGTGTCGTAGGGGTTCTTGGCCTCGGTCTGATTCGTGAACGGGTTGTACGGCTCGTCTTTTTTAAGCGGCTGATTCGTGCCGGCCGCCTCGGTCATGACGATGAAGCCGCGCTCGGTCGCCTCTTCCATCGTCACGCCACCATATTCCGGCGAGTTCTCCACCATCCATTTGGTGACGTCGTAGTCAGTCATCAGCAAGCCATTCATCGTGAAGTCGTCGTGAATGGTGTGCAGGTCACGGGTGACGTCGCCGTCGGGGATCGGGCCGATCTTGCGGGCGATCGCGCGCTCCTGGATCTTCTTGGTCAGCAGTGCCATGATTTCCCAGTCGGGCTTGGATTCGCCCACCGGCTCGACCGGGCGCGTGAACACGTTGCAGAAACGGTGGAAGCCCTGCGTGCGCAGATCCCAGGCTTCGTAGTGGCTGGCGGCCGGCAGCACGTAGTCGGCCCACTCGGCGGTGGAGTCCATGCGCACGTTGATGTTGGCGTAAAGCTCGCTCGCCTGCGCCAGGTGCACCTCGCGATAGTGGTCAACGTACTTGTTGCGCCGGAAGGTGTTGTCGGCCACCGAGATCATCCCCTTGATCTCGCCGAAGTACGGCATCCAGCCCTCGTCGATCGACTCCTTGATCATGGCTTCGAGGTCGTCCAGGTCGTAGCCCACGGCCTCCTTGAGCTTGGCGTTGTCGAAATGCTTGCGCGCGCCTTTCATCATGTCGCCGCGCAGGAATTCGCCCAGGCCACCGGCCTCGTAGCGCGGCAGCTTCTTGCCGCCGAAGTTGGCCAGTTCAGTCCAGCGCGGGTGGTTCCAGACCACCCAGGAGGTGTCCAGACCACCGGTCTTGCCGCCATGCCCTGTCAATGCCAACGCGAGCGCATAGCCCCAGCCGGTGAACAGACAGTTCGAATAGAACGACGTGATGTAGCCCAGCATCACGATGGCCTTGCGTGCTTTCGCCAAGCGCTGTGCCTCTCGCCGCACCATGTCCGGGTGCAAGCCGGTGATGGCGTGCGTCTTTTCCGGCGAGAACTTGGCAGCCTCCTTCTTCACGTACTCGAAGACGGGCATGACTTTGATGCCGTTCACTTCGAAGCTGCCTTCGAGCGCCGGGTCGACGCCGTTCAATTTCAGCGTCTTGTCTTGCGACCCCATCGAGCCCTTGACCTTCACCGCCTTGCCGCTCTTGAGATCCCAGTGATAGAAGACTTCATCCGAACCGCCTTTCTGCAGATCGGATTCGCGCAGCATCTTCTGGTTGTCGCTGCGCACCAGCACAGGCAGGTCCGTCTGCTCCTTCATGAACGCCGGCTTATAGAGCTTCTCGGCGATGATGACGTTGACGAACGACATTGCCAGATTGGGATCGGTGCCTTGCTTGATCGGCATCCACAGGTCGGTGTGGATCGAACTCGGATTCATGTCCGGCGCCGTCGACACGATGCGCGCGCCGTTGTGCTGCGCTTCCCAGATGTAGTGCGCGTCCGGAATGCGGGTGGCATTGGGGTTGATCATGCCCAGCAGGATGTAGTCGGCGTCGAACCACGCATCCGAGGTAAAGCTTTCCAGCGGATTGCCATACGCCAGATGCGCGCCGGTGTTCAGGTCACCGACCACGGTGAAGCCGTCAAGCTGGATGCCGCCGACCAGCGAGGAGAAACGGTTGCCCGCCGAATGCCGCACCATCGACTGGTTGCCGGAGCCCTGGTGCGTCTTGAGCTTGCCGGGGCCGTATTTCTCGAAGATGTCGATCACCTTGTCGGCGATTTCTTCGGTGGCCTGATCCCATGAAATCCGCTGCCACTTGCCGGCGCCACGTTCGCCCGCGCGCTTGAGCGGATAGCGCACGCGGTCCGCCTCGTACATCGCCGTGGAGTGAATCGCGCCTTTCTGACAGCCACGCGGATTCGCGTCCGGTGTGTTGGCGTTCACCGACGGGTACTTTGCAATCTGCTCTTCGCGGATGACGATGCCGTCCTTGACGTAGACGTCGAACGCGCAGTTGCCCATGCAGTTGATGCAGTGCGCCGCGTGACCAACCTTGTCCCAGGACCACTCGTTGCGATAGAGGTCTTCCCAACTTCGGTACGGGTATTCCTCGTGCAGGCTGTCCTTGATCGGCTCGAGCCGGTTGAGCGCCCAGGTGTTGCCGGTGCCGACGACGCCGGTGCCGACCGCACCCATGCCCTTGAGGAAACCGCGACGCTTGAGTTGCAGCATGTCTTGCCTCTTTCCTTCAATGGTGAGACTGTTCAGTCACCCCAACTGCCAGGGAATGAAAATCAAGAAACCTGAGGCGTGCCATGTCTTCAGCGACACCCCCTACCAGTCAGCACCGCTGCTGCGCGCAGGGAAAGGGCTGCTACTGGCCAAACCCGGACGTTAGGCAGGCGAGGCGCGGCGGTCTTTGATGTAAGTCAACCGTTCTGGCAATGTACAAAAACTTACGAACTTTTCAACGTTCTCCAAGCTACCGGTGGACCCGGCCAAGAAGACGCGCCGCACTGCTGAATTGCGCTGTCGTTTCAGAAGTCGACTGCACCCAGGCTCCTGGGCAAACCTCTTGGGTGCAGGGGACTATTGACCAATCGCGGTTCAACAGACGACAGCACTAACTTTGTCTATGCCCAACACTCGCCTTCACCACCAGAAGGATTGGGGCATGGAGGAGCAAGCGTCCGCCATTGCTGAGCACGCTCTGCTGACGTTTTCCGAAGAGGACAG
>JBDTRV010000239.1:0-5002 GCA_039931475.1 Burkholderiales bacterium
CCGCGTTCAGCCGGTAAGGAGATGCCTGGCCGGTCACAGCTTCGATCGGCGGCGGTGACCGGCATCCGTCGGGCTGACCCAACCACTCCGCCATCGGACCACCGCCTCGGCGGCCTCGGAGGCTTCAGCGGCATAAGCAGCGTGCCCCTCGCGCGCGAAAAGCACCAAGGGGCGCCGTCGGCGGCTTAAAGATCGAGCCGGGAAATCTTCGACCCTTCCAGGCTAAGGTTCGCCAGCAAGCCGCCGTTGGTGAGCGCAAAGCCGACCACCGGCTGCTTAATCGTCCGGGTGTCGACCTTGCCGCTCGCGCCGACGGTGACGAGCGTGATGCTCGCGTCGATCCCGGCCGTCCAGCCCTTGCTGGCCTTGAACTTGTCGAGCGACTCCTGCGTCATGAACAGCACGTACAGCGCTTCGGAGTCGGCACCGGCGAGCCAGCCGAATGAGCCGCCGGCGAGGCTGTAGTAGGCGGTCGTTGCGCCGCCCTGGCGCAGCGTGCCCTGCCCGTAGGAGGCCCCTACCACCAGCCCGGCAGTGATGACCGACGGGAAGACCAGCACGCCCTTGGCCTGCCGTACCAGATCGCTCGAGTCGGGCACTTGCCGGTAGAGCTTGGACATCGCGTTATCGACCGAGGCATCCAAGCTATGGCGTTTTGACGCATCACTGCTGGACGCCGAGTTGCTGGTGGTAGTGCAGCCGGCAAGCAGCAACGCGGCGCAGCCGATGGCACTGACAAATTTTCGCTTCAACATGATGGTGTCCTTCTTGATTTGCTCAACAAAGCGCGCGACCGACCGGCGGCTCATGCCTTGACCGATCCTGACGCGCTCCCAGAGAGAAGTGAGCAAGGCGCGTGCCCACCGCGCGGCGGTGAGCATGTTGGCGCCTCGGCAATGCCAGCTTGGCGCAGGCCCATCGACCCCATAGGCGCAACCGCGGCCGCGCGGACCGCGATCGAATCCCGAAGGTCAGCCCGCCAACGGGGCGGCCGAGGCTCCACCGGGCGCGGCGACGGCCAGTCGCCAGCGGTTGCGGCCGCCTTTTTTCGCCTCATACATCGCGACGTCGGCGCAATGGCGCAGCGCTCCGGCGTCCTGCGCATGGTCGGGATAAAGCGCGATGCCGATGCTCGCGCCGAAGTTCAAGCGCTTGCCTTCCCAAGCAACAGCGCCGGTTGAGCTGGCCAGGATTTTTGCGGCGACCGTGCAGGCAGCGGCCTGGTCCTGCACGTCGACCAGGATCACGACAAATTCGTCGCCGCCCACGCGCGCGACCGTGTCCTGCTCGCGCACGGAAGCGCGTATCTGCCGCGCGACGTGCCGCAGCACGTGGTCGCCGGCGGCATGGCCGTGGGTATCGTTCACTGCCTTGAATGCGTCCAGATCGACGAACAGCAAAGCCACCTTGCGGCCGGTGCGCGCCGCGTGATGCATCGCCACCTGCAGGCGATCGGCGGCGAGGGTGGCTTGCGGCAGGCCGGTGAGCGTGTCGCGACCGACCAGCGCGGCCAGCGCTTCGCGTTGCGCATCCAGTTCACCGGCCAGCTTCTTGATCGTGTGCTGATAGCCGCTGAAGATGAGCAGGACCGCCGTTGGCGCGAACACCATCGCCACCAGAAAACCGGCCCACGCGGAGCCGCTCCTCACGTATTCGTTGGCATCGAAACCGGCGCCGAGGTGACCCGAGACGAAGCCGACGCCGATGGCCGTCATGACCAGCGCGCTCACGGCCGCGATGGCAACCCCGGCGCGCAGTGAATACAGCGTGGCGGTAAACGTGGCCGCCTGCAGCATCCACCAGTAACCGGCGCCGACCATGCCCAGCGCTGCCATGCCGGCCAGCCCGATCCCGGCGACACTGCCCGTGATCGCCACCGAGGCCCACGCCACCGGAATGCGCCTGCGCAGCGTGAAAAGTACCAGGCCAACGCCGGAAAAAAACCCGTTCAAGGCGAGCAGCCAGTTCCAGCCCGTGTCCGCCACCGCCCACCAAAGCGCGGGCAGGTAGAACAGCGCCATGCCGGCGGCCGCGATGTACATGCGGTTGAGCAACTGGAGCCGGGTCTGCCGCAGTTGCTGCGCCAGGCCTGGTTTGGGCGGCTGCGCGGTCTCGGGTGACTGCACTGGCGCGGGGGTAAGGGGCGCCTGGCCCGTGGCGTCGACAAAGCTTTTCGAAGGCACGCCGCCGCGCGTGCCATCGCCGGCGCGGCAAGGCGCCGAATCGGCGGCCTGCAGCAAAGGCGCCATCGCTGAAGTCGCGAACAGTAAAAAGCGGTCGATCATCGAATCCGGGCGCTGGTCAGAACAGAGCGTGAAGGTGGCCTTGGCAGCGCAATGAGAACAACAAAAAGGCGTTGCGGTCGCGCCGCGCGTGGCGGCCGCAGACTGCGGATCTAAATGTAGGCCGCCAGCGGCGCGAGCGGCACAAGCCGGTGTCTGCCGGTGGTGACAAAAGCACGTTAGTCTCTGCCTTGTGCGCCTCGACCCCGCGGGTTCCTCCGCCGCCTCCCCTGTTTCTTCCCCCCTTGGCGGCGGATCCGACGCGGCAAACGGCCGGCCGCCCGAGGTGTGGGTCGCGATCGAAGTGCCACGCGGAAGCTTCTTGAAGCGCAACTTTCATGGCGGCATCGAGTTCGTCTCGCCACTGCCCTGCCCCTACAACTACGGCGCCGTGCCGACCCACCTCGGCCTCGAGGGCGACCTGCTGGATGCGCTCGTGCTCGGCCCTCGGCTGGCCTTCGGCACCCAATTGCAACTACGCGCATGGGGCGCGGTGACGTTGACGGATCGCGGCATGTCGGACGACAAGCTGATCTGCAGCGAGCACGAGCCGACGGCCCGGCAGCGCCGCAACGTGCTGCTGTTTTTCCGCTTTTATGCGAAGGCGAAGGCGCTTTTGAACCTGGTGCTGCGCCGGCCCGGCCGCAATGCGTGCGAAGGCTGGTGCGACGCGCACGAGGCCATCGCGCGGGCCCGGCCGCTACCGCCGGCATGGGCGCGGTCGCCGGTGCGGTTTTGAAACGGATTCCGATTTACTATTGTTTTAATAGCGTACTTTTGATGTTGGACGAGCGGTGAAGGCCATTTTTGTTCAAAATTTGGTTGATGGTTGGCCCGCCGCGGTCGCCGGCCTGCCGACCCGCCGCGCGCCGCCTCCTATTAAAGTGGCGTATCAACAGCCAACCCGATTCAAAAGCACCATGAACCAGATCGATCTGAACGACCGCGCCGCCGTCATCACCGGTGGCGCGCAAGGCATCGGCTACGCGGTGGCAGAACGCATGCTGCGCTCGGGCGCATCGGTCGCGCTTTGGGATGTGAACGAGGCGCAACTGGGCAAGGCAAAAGAGGCGCTCGCGGCGCTCGGAAAAGTCACGACGCAGAAGGTCGAAATCACCGACGAAGCTTCGGTCGGCGCGGCCGTGCAATCGACGCTGGCCGACCTCGGGCGGCTCGACATCCTGGTGAATAGCGCGGGCATCACGGGCGGCAATGGCACCACCTGGGAACTCGACCCCGCCCTCTGGCGCCGCGTGATCGAGGTCAACCTGATCGGCAGCTACCTGACCTGCCGCGGCGTGATCCCGCAGATGGTGAAAGCAGGCTGGGGCCGCATCGTCAACATCGCGTCGGTGGCGGGCAAGGAAGGCAACCCGAACGCATCGCACTACAGCGCGAGCAAGGCGGCGGTCATCGGCCTGACCAAGTCGCTCGGCAAGGAGCTGGCCAAATCCGGCGTGCTCGTCAACTGCGTCACGCCGGCGGCGGCGAAAACGCCGATCTTCGATTCGATGAGCCAAGAGCACATCGACTTCATGCTGTCGAAGATTCCGATGGGGCGGTTTCTGGAAGTGGACGAGGCGGCCGCGATGATCTGCTGGCTGTGCAGCGAGGATTGCGCGTTTTCCACCGGCGCGGTGTTTGATTTGTCGGGCGGGCGGGCGACGTATTGATCGGCGAGTGGAAACCAACTCAATCGCTCCATTTGTTATAGCTAAAAGCCCATAGCTGGCGAGCGGCAAACGGCTTTTTTACAGGATTTTTGCTGTGTGTGGCCCTGTGTTGGCACGCGAACGCCGCAGGAAATAGACGCGGACATTAAACCAAGCGAACCGCGCATCCCGGCGCTGGCCGGCTGAGCGTCAGACCGATGGCCGCCCTTCGTACAAATGGCGTTGAGACCCGACGAACAACCGCCGCATCAGATCTGGGTGGCCCAACTTCGCAAACGCATCGGGCAATGCGCGCCACTTGAGGCGCAGTACATCGGAGAGCTTTTCCTGATCGAGCTCGAGTTGGCCCTGGCTCACGGCGTAGTCGAGCCCGGAGCAGCCCGCGTCCTTGCGCAGAATGTCGCCGATGTTCTTGAAGGTTCATACATGGTGGGTCGACGCTTGGCCGCGAAGCGGAATTACTCTGCTATTGATAGCAAGATATCATAACTGGATGAGCGGCGAGCGTCATTTTTGTTCATATTCTTACGCTCGCTGCGCACCCTCGGCTTGGCTAGCGTTCAAATCATGCCCACCGCCGCCAGCACGACCGAAACCGTCACCAGCGCCATCACGGTCGACACCGCCACCGTCGCGGTGCTCAGCTCCTCGGCCACCCGATAGCGCTGCGAGAACAGGAACACGTTGGCGCCGCTGGGCATGGCGGCAGCCACGATCATCACTGCCAGCGGCAGGCCAGAGACGCCGAGCAGTCGCCCGAACAGGTAGACCAGCAGCGGCATCAGCAGGTTCTTGACCGTCGCCAGCAGCAGCGCGCCGCGCAGGTGCGCGCCAACCTTGGTGTGAGCGAGCGTCACGCCGACCAGCACCAACGCGATCGGGGCAAACGCCTGGCCGAGCAGTTGCAGCGTCTTGTCGATCGGCGCCGGCAAGGTCAGGCCCGTGAGCGAAAACAACAGGCCCGCGATGATCGGCAGCGGCACCGGATGCAGCACCGCGTTGCGCAGCGCGAGCGCGATGGTTTTCCAGATCGGCTGGCGCAGGCCC
>JBDTRV010000240.1:0-5000 GCA_039931475.1 Burkholderiales bacterium
TGCAATTCGCGCCGCGCCGCGGCGGTGTGGCTGCTTGCGTCCGCGACGCTGGCCAATGCGCAGACCGCGCCCACTCTTAATGAAACCGTCGTGACGGCCACCCGCACGCCGCAGCCGTTGGCCGAAGTCCTGGCCGACGTCAGCATCATCGACCGCGACACCATCGAGAGGAGCGGCGCGCGCGGCATTGCCGACGTGCTCGCGCGCGTGCCCGGCATCGAGTTCAGCCGGAACGGCGGGCCCGGCAACGTGACCAGTGTGTTCCTGCGCGGCGCCGAGTCGCGGCACACCGCCGTGTATGTCGATGGCGTGCGTATCGACAGCCAGGCCACCGGCGGCGCGATCTGGGAGAGCATCCCGCTCGCGCTGGTCGACCGGATCGAGGTGTTGCGCGGCTCGGCCGCCGCAATTTACGGCTCGGACGCGATCGGCGGCGTGGTGCAGATCTTCACCAAGAAGGGCGAACAAGGCGCGCCGAAGCCGTTCGTGAGCCTGGGCGTTGGCAGCGACCGCACGGCGGCGATCGAGGCCGGCGTGAGCGGCGCAGGCGGAAGATTCGACTACGCGCTTTCCGCCGCGCACCAGCGCAGCGATGGTTTTAATTCGCGCATCGCTCCCACCGCCAACCCGGACGACGATGGCTACAAGCGCAGTTCGGCCACGACCCGCATCGGCTTCAAACCCGCGGCCGGCCAGCGGATCGAGGCGACGGCGCTGCTGTCCGAACTCAACTCGCAATACGACGGTTTCGCGCCGGGAGTGGACGACCGCAATCACCACCGGCTGCGCACCCTGGGCCTGAATTGGCAATCCCAATGGACCGCGCGCTACAACACGCGAGTGAGCCTGACCGACAGCGCGAGCCGCTACGAAAGCACGCCCTCGCCCTACCTGACAGAGACCCGCCTGCGCGGCTACTTGTGGCAGAACGAATACCGCATCGACCGCCAGTTGCTCACGGCAACGCTGGAGCGGCGCGAAGACTATCTCGAGAACGCGCCGATCGACGCCAAACGACACCAAGACGGCATCGCGCTCGGCTGGGGCTACGCGGGGCCGGTGCATACGCTGCAACTGAACGCGCGGCACGACCGCGACAGCGAATTCGGCGGCCAGACGACCGGCGGCGCGGCCTACGGCTATGGCTTCACGAAAAACTGGCGGGCGAATGTGGCCGCCAGCACCAGCTTTCGCGCTCCGACGCTCTACCAGCGCTTCAGCGAATACGGCGTGCGTGGCCTCGTGCCGGAAAAAGGGCGCAACGTGGAACTCGGATTGCGTTATACCGAGCGCGCGAGCAGCTTTGGCGTGGTCGCATATCGCAACCGCCTGACCAACCTGATCGCGTTTGGCGCGGCTGGCGGTTGCGCCTCCGCGTTCGGCTGCTACGAGAATACGGCCAAGGCAAAACTCGAAGGCATCACCGTTTCGGGCGAGCAGCGCGTCGGCGCACTGGGGTTGCGCGGATCGCTCGACTTTCAGAACCCGCGCGATCTTGATACTGGCCATTTGCTCGCACGCCGCTCCAAACGCCACGCGACTCTCGGCGCCGACTGGCGCGCGGCCGGCTGGATCCTGGGCGCGGAAACCCAACTTTCGGCGCCGCGCTACGACAACTCTGCCAACACCGTCAAGCTCGCCGGTTACGGCCTCGTCAACCTGTACGTGACCACTCGGATCGGGCGCGACTGGTCGCTATTGGCGAGAGTGGACAACGTCGCCGACCAGCCCTATGAGCTTGCCAACACCTACGCCACGTCGGGGCGCAAGTTCTGGTTCGGGTTGAAGTGGGCGCCGCTGTAGGGCCAGGGCACGTTGTCCGCAGCACATGTGCATCATGAACGCATGAACACCGAGCGCTTCCCGGTTACAGCCGGTCCAACCCGCATCGTCTGCCTGACCGAGGAGACGACCGAATGGCTGTACCTGCTGGGCGAGGAGCGGCGCATCGTCGGCATCTCGGGCTACACCGTGCGCCCGCCGCGCGCGCGGACGGAAAAGCCGAAGGTCAGCGCCTTCCTGTCCGCGAAAATCGACAAGATTCTTGCGCTGGAACCCGACTGCGTGTTCGGCTTTTCCGACCTGCAGGCCGACATCGCGGCCGCGCTGATCCGGCATGGCGTGCAGGTCACGATCTTCAATCAGCGCAGCGTCGCGCAAATCTTTTCGATGCTGCAACAGGTGGCCGCTATCGTCGGCGCGGCCGAGCGTGGTGCGCGGTTGCTGGAAGCCATGCGTGGTCGGCTGATCGCGATCGAACAGGCCGCGCAAGCGTTGCCTCGACGGCCGCGCGTTTATTTCGAGGAGTGGGACGAACCGCACATCAGCGCGATCCGCTGGGTGTCGGAGTTGATTCAAATCGCCGGCGGCGACGACTGTTTTCCCGAGCTGGCGCGCGAGTCGCTCGGCAAGAACCGGATCATCGCCGACGGCGCGGAAATCGTGCGCCGCAATCCCGACATCGTGTTCGGCTCCTGGTGCGGCAAGAAGTTTCGCGCTGAGAAGGTCAGGGCGCGGCCCGGTTGGGCCGAAGTGAATGCGGTGCGGGACGGCCAGTTGTTCGAAATCAAATCCGCCGACATCCTGCAACCCGGCCCGGCCGCGCTGACCGACGGCGTGGAGCAATTGCATCGGATCGTGCTTACCTGGGCGCGGCGGTAAAGGGTGAGATTTTGAAGAAAAAATGGCCTTCGCCGCTCGTGCAGTGGTGCTTTCTAGCTACTATTCCGATAGTAAAAGCGACGTTTGAACGACCGACCCGCCGATCGCCCCTCGCGCCGCGCACTAATGAGCATGGCGCCGGCATGGTCGCCAAAGGATGGCAGCCGATCCGTCCCGCACTCCGTGGTCGCGCGTGGCCCCTCATGCGCCGAATCGCCCTTTGCCTTGCCTGCGCGGCTGTCCTCGCGCCCGCAGCGCATCCAGCCACCGCCCCCCTGCACACCGCCTCGATCCGGGTGGCCGACGACAGTGGCGTGGCGTTGGCGCCCCGCCACAGCCCGAAGCGCATCGTGAGCCTGCTGCCGTCGCTGACGGAAACGGTTTGCGCGCTCGGTGCGTGCGATCGGCTGGTGGGCGTCGATCGGTACTCGAACCATCCGGCGCGGGTGCGCGAGCTGCCTAAGGTAGGCGGCGGGATCGACCCGGACCTCGAGCGCGTGGTCGCGCTCAAGCCCGATCTGGTGCTGGTCGCCCCCTCGTCGCGCGTCGCCACGCGGCTCGAATCGCTCGGCCTCGAGGTGCTCGCGCTCGAGCCGCGCACGAGCGAAGACTTCGAGCGCGCGCTGCGCACCATCGCGACCGCGCTCGACTCCGACCGGGCCGATTCTCTGTTGCGCGAGATCGAGACCGGCGTGGCGGCCGCCGCGCTGGCGCTGCCGGCGCATGCGAAGGGCGCGCACGTTTACTTCGAGGTCAACAACGGGCCGTATGCGGCCGGGCCGCAATCGTTCGTCGGCGAAATCATGAGCCGGCTCGGCCTTGTCAACATCATCCCGCCGGGTTTGGGGCCGTATCCGAAGCTGAACCCCGAGTTCGTGGTTCGCGCCAATCCGGACGTGATCCTGATCGGCCAGCGCAACGCGCAAGGGCTGGCCGATCGGCCGGGATGGTCCGGCATTCGCGCCATCGCCGAGCGGCGTGTCTGCACGTTCGACGAGGAGGAGGCCGACGTGCTGGTGCGCGCCGGCCCGCGCATGGCCGAGGCCGCGCGGCTGATCGTTGACTGTCTCGCGCGAACGGCGCCAGGCCCCGCCCGCAACGGACCATCCGGCGAAGCGGCGCGCGCGGCGCCTGCCTTCGGGCCGGCCGGTCCGTGAGCCGCTGACTCCATGCGCGGTCGCGGTTTCTTCGGCGGCTGGTCACCATCGTCGCCCGTGACGCCCGTGACGCTCTTGAACCCCGTGAACCTCGTGAACCACTCGGTCCCCCCTCGGTCGTGACCAACCCCCGGTCCCCGCGCACCGCATGGCTACTGGCCGCGCTGTTGGCCGCGAGCGTTGCGTTGATCGCGCTTGGCGTCGCGATCGGCAGCACCGGCGCGGGCAGCGTGGCGGCCATCTGGCGCGATCCGCAAGCGGCGCAAATCATCTGGGACATTCGCTTGCCGCGCACGGTCGGCGCGTGGGCCGCGGGCGCGCTGCTCGGCCTGGCCGGCGCGATCGCGCAGGGGCTGTTTCGCAATCCGCTGGCCGATCCTTATCTGTTGGGCAGCGCGTCGGGCGCGACGCTTGCGGTCGCGTTGGCGTTGGCGGCGTTTGGCGGCGCGTCGGCCGCTGGCTCGTGGCTGGCGCGGCTTGGCCTCACGGGCGCCGCGTTCGCTGGCGCCATGCTCGGCGTGCTGCTGACCCTCGCCCTCGCGCGAGGCGTGCAACACACGTTGCGGCTGCTACTCGCGGGCGTGATCGTCGGCGTGGTGCTCGGCGCGGCGACCAACCTCGTCATGTTGTCCGCGCCAAACACGTTGCAATCGATGCAGGGCTTCATGCTCGGCAGCACCAGCTTCGTCGGCTGGCCGGCGAGCCTGCTGATGCTGGCGGTCTGGCTGCCGTGCGTGATCGTGGCGGCGGCGCTGGCGCAGGCGCTCGATGCGCTGGCCCTGGGCGAGTCGACTGCCGCCAGCCTGGGCTTGCCTTTGGCGCCGATACGCGCCGTTCTGGTCGCGCTGCTGGCGCTGGCCACTGGCGCGGCGGTCGCGCAGACCGGGTTGATCGCGTTCGTCGGCCTTGCGGCGCCGCATCTGGTGCGATCGATCACGCGCACCACCCATCGGGGCCTGATCGTGCTGTCAAGCCTGATGGGCGGGCTGCTGCTGGCCGCAGCCGATCTGCTGGCGCGGTGGGTCGTCGCGCCAGCGGAATGGCCGGTGGGCGTGCTCACGGCCGGGATCGGAGGCGGGTACCTGCTGTGGCTCATGCACCGGCGTGGGTGGCAGGGGGGCGCGCGGTGAGCGCCGCGCCGGGCCGCCCCAAGCAAGCTCGCGCCCCCTCGGGGGGCAGCGC
>JBDTRV010000241.1:0-4998 GCA_039931475.1 Burkholderiales bacterium
GTGCGCAAGGCAGTGAACCGAGCCCGCCCGCCTTCGACACGGCAATGGCCAAAGCCGCGCCTTGAGCACCGGCCATCGGCGCCTGAATGATCGGCAATTCGATGCCGAGCAGTTCGGTGATTCGCTGATCAGGCCACATGGGATCACTCCGTTGTTTCGATTAGGGACAGGGCGTGTTCTATCACCTCGGGGCGGAACGCCAGCGCAAGGTGCGGCACGCCGGCGACGAAGCGGTTGTCGGCGCCGGGCAAGCTGGCCGTTTGCGACGGAAAAACGATGTTGTCGGCATTCGAATGCCAGCATGTGAAGAGCTGGTAGCGCCCCGGCGGCTCCGAGGCGCGCAACTCGGTCAGCCACTGGCTTTCAAGCCGCATCTGCTGGCCGTTGGTCTGCCGGCTCCAGCGGGCGATCCACGAACCGTGATGCGGGGTGCCGATGGTGACGATGCGATGCACCCTGAGCGTTGCGCCGTCGCCCACGACACGCAGCCAGGCGCGCGCAACCAGCCCGCCCATGCTGTGGCAGACCAGCAGCGGTGCGAGGCCGGTCGCTTGCGTGACCTGCTGGATCGCCTGCTCGAGCGCTGGCGCGTAATCGTCGATCGAGCCGAAGATCGGCTCCAGGTTGACGGCGACGAATGCGCGGTTTTCCCGCTGCAGGCGCTCGAGCCACGGGTTCCAGAAGCCGCGGTTGCAGACCAGCCCATGCACCAGCACCACGCCGCGCCGGCCGTGGGCGGCGCCCAACTGGTCGGCAATGGCACGACTGAAAAACGGCTGGCGCCAGTAAAAAACCCGCGGCGTCATCACGCATTCGCCAAGCCAGGCGCGGCACAGCGAAAGCGCACTGGCGGGCGGAAGATGGGGTTCGGTTTCGGCCCGGTTGACTTTCCAGCATACTGCGAATTCGATAGCTAGAAACCAAGCGTGGATAAGCGCAATAGCCAGAAAACCTGCCAAAGCAAGCGCTCTGGAATGCTGCCACCAGCCGATCAGCCAGCCGATGGCCGACAGCGTGACCGCCAATGCGAGCAGCCGTTGCAGCCACGCCAACGCGCCCACGGCCACCACCGCCGCGGGTGGCTCGCGCAATTCATTGCCGGTGCCGGGTGGCGCCGGGCCGCTCGTGCTGCCGGTCTGCATGACCCGAATATCGCACGGCGCGGTGGCTCGGGCGAGCGGCGAAACCGGGTGAAAGCCCGGTAGCGCAAGTGACCCGAACGTGGCCAGAATGAGGTCCACAGGAGACCAGGAAACCCATGGATTCAACGACCCACAGCGCCGACCCGCGTGCCGCCGCAGGCCAGTCCGATCAAGTCAGCAGCGCCACCACCACCCCTGCCACCGAAAAAATCTGGCTCGCGCACTACCCGCCCGGCGTGCCGCACGAGATCGACCCGGCGCAGTATCGATCGCTTGGCGGATTGTTCGAAGAATCGTTCAACAAGAACGCCGAGCGCCCGTTTTCGGTCTGCATGGAAAGCTGGATGAGCTACGGCGAGTTGGACAAGCTCTCGGCGGCGTTCGGCTGCTGGCTGCAGTCGCAAGGGCTGGAGCGCGGCGCGCGGGTGGCGCTGATGCTGCCCAACGTGCCGCAGTTCGCGGTGGTGATGGCCGGCATCCTGCGCGCGGGCTACACCTGCGTCAACGTGAACCCGCTGTACACCGCGCGCGAGCTCGAACATCAGCTCAAGGACTCGGGCGCCGAGACCATCGTGATCCTCGAGAACTTCTGCGCCACGTTGCAGCAGGTGATCGAGGCGACGCCCGTCAAGAGAGTGGTCATCACTGCCATCGGCGATCTGCTCGGCGGCTTCAAGGGGGAGTTCACCACCTTCGCGGTGCGGCATCTGAAGCGCATGGTGCCGCCGTACAAGCTGCCGCTCTCGGGCGGGCGCAGCGTCGTGCCGTTCAATCAGGTGCTGGCCGATGCGTCGGGCAAGACGCTTGCGGCGGACCCGTCGACGCTTGATTCGGTGGCATTCCTGCAGTACACCGGCGGCACCACCGGCCTCTCGAAAGGCGCTGTGCTCACGCATCGCAACGTGGTGGCCGCGGTATTGCAGGCCGAGGCCTGGTTCACGCCCGCGTTGGGAAAGGTCGGCGACATCCGCAACGCCAACTGCATCGCCGCGCTGCCGCTGTACCACATCTTCGCGCTGACGCTTGGCCTGCTCACGATCCGCTGGGGCGCGCATTTGACGATGATCCCGAACCCGCGCGACTTCGGTGGCTTCATTGCGGTGCTGAAGAAACGGCCGTTTCACATCCTGCCCGCCGTCAACACCTTGTTCAACGCGCTGCTGCAGCACCCCGAGTTCAAGACCGTCGACTTTTCCAGCCTCTGCGTCTCGCAAGCTGGCGGCATGGCCGCATCCGAAGGAACCGCCAAGCGCTGGCTCGAAGCGACCGGCTGCGCGATGGTCGAAGGCTGGGGCATGAGCGAAACCGTGGCGATCGGCACCAACAACCCGGTGACGAACAAGGAGTTCACCGGCACCATCGGCCTGCCGCTGCCGGGGATCGACATCGCGATCAAGGACGACGAGGGCCACTCGCTGCCGGTCGGCCAGCCGGGCGAGATCTGCATCCGCGGCCCGAACGTGATGAGGGGCTACTACAACCAGCCCGAAGAGACCGCCAATGCCTTCACAACCGACGGCTTCATGCGCACCGGCGACATCGGCATCATGGACGAGCGCGGCTACACGAAGATCGTCGATCGCAAGAAGGACATGATTTTGGTGAGCGGCTTCAACGTGTTCCCAAGCGAACTCGAAAACGTGATCTCCAACTGCCCCGGCGTGATCGAATGCGCGGCGATCGGCGTGCCAGACGAGGCGCAGGGCGAGGCGATCAAGGTGTTCGTGGTGCGCGAGGACAAGGCGCTCTCGGAAGACAAGGTGATGGCGTGTTGCCACCAGAACCTCACCGGCTACAAGCGGCCGAAATTCATCGAGTTCCGAGAATCGCTGCCCAAGAGCAACGTCGGAAAGATACTGCGGCGCGAGTTGCGGCCGAAAGCCTGAACTAGACGGACAAAACTTGACTAGCTTCTTTTTCGATAGCATAAAACGCCCACTGGACGAGCGGTAGTGGCAGATTTTGCTCTTGATTTTATGGTGCTCGAGCGCGGCTGGCTCTCGGCCAACAACATCCTGTTCATCGGTGCGGCGCAGACGGCGCTGGTCGACAGCGGCTATCACACCCACAGCGAGCAGACCATCGCGCTGCTGCGGCGCGCGCTGGCCGGAAGGCCGCTCGATTGGCTCATCAACACCCACCTGCACAGCGACCATTGCGGCGGCAACGCGGCGCTGCAAGCGGCGTATCCGGCGCTGCGCACTTTGATTCCACCGGGGCAAGCGGCGCAGGTGCGCGACTGGGACGCAGGCGCCCTGTCCTATGAACCGACCGGCCAGCATTGCCCGCCATTCAAGATCGACGGCGTGCTCGAACCTGGCAGCCAGTTGCGACTGGGCGATTCGGATTGGCAAGTGCACGCCGCGCCGGGGCACGACCCGCACTCGGTGGTGCTGTTCGAGCCGGCGTCGCGCACCTTGATCTCGGCCGATGCGCTCTGGCACAACGGCTTCGGCGTGGTGTTTCCGGAGATCGAAGGCGAAAGCGGGTTCGCCGAGGTTGCGGCCACCCTGGATCTGATCGACTCGCTCGCGCCGCAACATGTAATCCCTGGCCACGGCGCGCCGTTCGACGACGTGGGCGCGGCGCTGGCGCGTGCCCGCTCGCGCCTGGCCGTCTGGCGCCAGAACCCGATCAAACACGCGGCCCATGCGGCCAAGGTGCTGCTCAAGTACAAGCTGCTGGAGTTGCAGCGCGCGCCGCTTTCCGACTTCATGCGGTGGGCGCTTGCGACGCCCTACTTCGCGCTGCTGCACGACCGCTATTTCGCGAGCGAGCCGATCGCGGTATGGGTCGGGACGTTGGTGGACGATCTGGTGCGCGCGGGAGCGGCGGTGCGGCAAGGGGACATGCTGCTCGACCACGGGTGAGGCGGTCGTCGCAAGTTGAGGGAAAGGTCGTCGGTTGCCGCGCTGCCTTTTGAGAGGCGGGAGGCGCAAGCCAGCACCCGAATCGTCCGGCCGTTACCTTCCTGGAACGGATGCACCGCATTGAAGTCCGCGAAGTGATGGGCCAGTCGCTCCACGAACTTCGATCTGTCGAGGCCGACCAAGTGCTTTTCCTTTGCCAGGTTGGCCGCCATCGTGGCGATGGACCTATGGAGCTATCGATGAAAGCGGGCTGTGTGAACGGAAAGTCGCTTTTGGCGATGTTCACCTTGCGGGTCTCCCGGCCCATTGACAAACGCCCGGGAAAAGCCGCTAGTGAATGGCCTTCAGGTGCGCGAGGTCGAACCGCCCAGCGATCGGCGCGACGAGGAGCTTTTCAAACTCAATGTTCGTTTGGGAATGTCTCAAGCTGTTCCGATGTGCGCAGTCCGGGGATATTCTTCAGAACATCGGTGTCGGGATACTTGTACGGATCCCCGAACTCACGTGGCATGTGCCGCTTCGGCCAGCGCCGCGCGATCGGCGGCAAGCGCACGCGCAAGGCTCGCGGCCTTGACTTGATCAAGGGTCATCGTGCCGTTCACGATGGCCTCGCAATCACCCAGAAACTCGCGCGTTGGAACATGCCCCTCGATGCGGGTGCAGGCAAGGGCTTGATTGCGTGCCCAACGACGTTCTTCCCTGGTTCGGGTATCCATCGAAGTCCCCTTCTAGAAGCAGAAAAAGCATGACGCGATATGCCTAAAAGCATAGCAGTTCGACGTGTTTTCGCGGGGCGGTTTGACTTTGCGGTTTCAATCCACGCGCGACCCGTGAGGGCCGCGCGACCCAGGAGCCGTAACAGCAACGGGCGTCTTGTCGGGTTTCAATCCACGCGCGACCCGTGAGGGCCGCGCGACGGACCACGACGCCGCCGAGATAGCCTCGCGCGTCGTTTCAATCCACGCGCGACCCGTGAGGGCCGCGCG
>JBDTRV010000242.1:0-4972 GCA_039931475.1 Burkholderiales bacterium
GGCGCGGTGTTCATGGGCGCCAACACGTATATCGGCAACGCGCCGAACCTGATGGTCAAGGCGATCGCGGAGGACCGGGGCGTGAAAATGCCGAGCTTCTTCGGCTACATGCTCTGGTCGTTCGGAATCTTGACGCCGCTGTTCATCATCACAACCTTCATCTGGATGAGGTAGGGCGAACGCATGAGCAAGCCAAAGATCCTGATCGCGCGCGCCATCTTTCCGCAGGTGGTCGAGCGGCTGGCGCAGCATTTCGAGGTCGAGGTCAATCAGGCCGACGAGTTGCTGTCTCCCGAGCAGTTCAAGGCAAAACTGAAAGGCAAGGCCGGAGCCTTCACGACCGGCACCGAGCGCATCGACGATGCGCTGCTCAGCGCCTGCCCCGATTTGAAGATCTGCGCCAACATGTCCGTCGGCTACAACAACTTCGACCTGTTCGCGATGACGGCGCGCGGCGTGCTCGCCACCAACGCTCCCGACGTGCTGACCGAAACCACCGCCGACTTCGGCTTCGCGCTGCTGATGGCGACCGCGCGGCGCATCAGCGAGTCCGAGCATTTCCTGCGCGCCGGCAAGTGGGACCGGTGGTCTTACGACATGTTTGCCGGATCGGATGTGCACGGCGCAACCCTCGGCATCCTCGGCATGGGCCGGATCGGGCAGGGCATCGCCAAACGCGGCGCGCACGGCTTCGGCATGAAGGTGATTTATCACAACCGCTCTCGGTTGCCTCTGGAAATCGAAGCCGAATGCGGCGCGCGCTACGTGGCGAAGGACGAACTGCTGCAGAGCGCTGACCACCTGGTGCTGGTGCTGCCGTACACACAAGAGAGCCATCACACCATCGGCGCGGCCGAACTCGCGCGGATGAAACCCACCGCGTGCCTCGTCAACATCGCGCGCGGCGGCATCGTCGATGACGTGGCGCTGGCAAAAGCACTGCGCGAAAAGCGCATAGCGGCGGCCGGCCTCGACGTGTTCGAGGGCGAGCCCAAGGTTCATCCCGACTTGCTCACCGTCCCCAACGTGGTGCTGACGCCGCACATCGCGAGCGCCACCGTGCCGACGCGGCTCGCGATGACGAATCTGGCGGCCGACAACCTGATCGGCTTCCTGCTCGAAGGCAAGGCGAAGACGCCGCTCAATCCTGAAGCCCTGGCGAAGTAATACGCCGATCGGCTACCGGAATTGCAAGGTTTTTTGGCCGTTTCCGCGCGTCCACCGGACATATCCAGCTATGAAAATGGTAGTATGGAAGCGTCATGAACGCGCTGCCCGATCAAGGCTTGCCCGATGCGCTGACGCTGCTGATCGGCGGCGGCGCGTTGTTGGCGTTGCTGTGCGCGGCGTTGCTGGGGTGGGTGCTGGCGCGGCGTGCCGCGCGCACGGAAGCTGAAGCCGAGCGAGCGGCGCTGAGCGCGGCACATGAACAGTCGGTCGCCCAAGCGCTCGCACAACTGCGAGCCGAGGCTGAAATCGAACTCGCCACCCTGCGCGAACGCCAGCGCGGCGCCGAAGCGGAACTGGCGGACGAAGCCGATTCGCACCATCACTTCCGCGCCCAATCCGAACGCTTTCGCGATGAACTCGACCGGGTGCGCGACGAGCGGACCCAACTGGCCGAGCGCGCGGCCCGCGTGCCGGCGCTGGTGGAGCAGCTCGACGCCGCCCGCGCCGAAGTCGCGCAGCTCGCCAGGCAGTGCGCCGAACTCGCGACCCGGCTCGACGCCGAACGCAGCCAAGCGCAAGAAAAACTCACGCTGCTGACCGACGCGAAGCAGGCGCTGACCGATCAGTTCAAGACGCTGGCCGGCGACATCCTCGACGAAAAAGGCAAGCGCTTCGCCGAGCAGAACACCAGCACGCTCGGCGCCTTGCTCGATCCGCTCAAGAGTCGCCTGGTCGATTTTCAAGGCCGCATCGAACAGCTCTACGACACCGAAGGCAAGGAGCGCAGCGCGCTTAGCGGGCAGGTGCAGCATCTGATGCAGTTGAACCGGACCTTGAGCGACGACGCGAAGAACCTCACGCAAGCGCTCAAGGGTTCGGCCAAGGCGCAGGGCAACTGGGGCGAACTGATCCTCGAGCGCGTGCTCGAAGCGTCGGGCCTGCGCAAAGGCACCGAGTACGAAGCGCAGCCGAGCCATCTGCGCGAAGACGGCAGCCGCGCCCAGCCCGACGTCGTGATCCACCTGCCCGAAGGCCGGCGCCTTGTGGTCGATGCCAAGGTGTCGCTGCTGGCCTATGAGCAGATGGCGAGCGAAGACGACCCGGCCCGGCGGGCCATGGCCGAGCGGCGTCATCTGGACAGCATCCGCAAGCACATCGCCGGCCTGTCAGAGCGCAACTACCAGCTGCTTCCCGACATTCACTCGCTCGACTTCGTGCTGATGTTCGTGCCGATCGAGCCAGCCTTCACGGTGGCGGTGCAGGGCGACGGCGACCTTTTCATGCACGCTTGGAACAAGAACGTGCTGCTCGTCAGCCCCTCGACGTTGCTGTTCGTCGTGCGCACCGTCGCGCATCTCTGGCGGCAGGATCAGCAAAGCCGCAACACGCAGGAGATCGCCCGGCGCGGCGCGGAGCTGTACGACAAGCTCGCCGCGTTCGTCGCCGATCTCGAAAAAGTCGGCCGCAGCCTGGCGCAGGCGCAAGGGGCGTTCACCGACGCTTTCGACAAACTGAGCCGCAACAAGGGCAACGTGATCCGGCAGGCTCAGATGCTGAAGGAACTGGGCATCAAGCCGGTGCGCGCGCTTCCGGTGGCGCTGGTAGAGGCGGCGCGGGAGGCTGAGGATGATCTGGGCGAGCAACCCGGCAAAGCAGGGCGGCGGGAGGCGACTGGAAGCTGACCGATGCTCATCGGCTGCTTTGCGATAGTCTGACCCCCACGCGGACCGAATCCGCGAAGCCACCTTCTCCGGCTTGCTTCCATGAACCTGCCAACCCGTGCCCCTTTGTTGCCGCTGCTCTACAGCTATCGCCGCTGCCCCTATGCGATGCGGGCTCGCATGGCCTTGCTTCAGGCCGGACGGTGTTTTGAGGCCTTCGAAATCGTCCTGCGCGACAAGCCCGCCGCGCTGCTTGCGTTGTCGCCCAAGGGCACCGTGCCCGTGCTGCGATTGCCCGATGGGCGGGTGCTGGATGAGAGCTGGGACATCATGGCCTGGGCATTCGAGCCGGACGATCGAGAAGGCTGGTGGCGCCGGGCCAACTCGGACGAGAACCTTGGCCTGTTAAGAATCAGCGATGGCGAATTCAAGCGTCAGCTTGATCGCTACAAGTATCCCGAACGGCATGGGGAAGAAGCGCGATCCCGCGCCACACCGCGCTCGGATGCCGTCGCGACATTGCTTGTTCCGCTGGAAGCAAGGCTGAAAAGCCGACCCTGGCTGGGCGGCGCCACTCCATGCGCGACCGACCTTGCGATCTTTCCGTTCGTGCGCCAATTCGCGGCCGTGGAGCCGCGCTGGTTCGCTGAACAAAACCTGCCCGCGCTTCAAGCATGGCTGGCGGAGTGGATCGGCAGCAGGCTATTCGAGGCCTGCATGACCAAGCTGCCGGCGCAGTGTGTCGCGGCGTTTTCTGCGGTGCGGAGTTGAACCGGAAATTGCGATGGATGGGGGCATCGGTCGGCCGCGCTCGGCCACAAGCAGGCACTGGTTAAAGGCCGCAATAGGGCCTCTCGTCAGGGCCCGATTGATCAAGCCCCTCTTTGAGATTGACCTGGAACGCTGCCCCCAGCGCGCATTGCACCGTGAACGCCTGCGACGTCGGACACTCCGGCTCAGACTGGCGGCGGGAGTGCAGGGGGTTTCGGTGCCGGCTCCGCCAGGATCGACCGGACCCGGTTCGCCAACTCGTCGATGACGAAGGGTTTGGTGATCATCTGCATGCCGGCCGTCAGAAAGCCGTGGCGCACCGCCGCCTGTTCGGCATACCCGGTGACGAACAACACCTTCAGGCCCGGTCGGCGCGCAGTGGCGATCTCCGCCAGTTGGCGGCCGTTCATGCCAGGCAGGCCCACGTCCGAGACCAGCAGATCGATGGGGGTGGGGGTGTCGATGACCGCCAGGGCGGCCTTCGCATCACCCGCCTCGATGTAGCGGTAGCCAAGGTCCTGCAGCACGGCGATGATTACAGAACGCACACTTTCTTCGTCTTCGACCACCAGGACGGTTTTGCCGGTGCGAACGTAGGGCGTCTGCGGCAACTCGGCCGCGGGCTCGGCGCTCGCCCCGTCGCTCATGTCGCGAGGTAGAAACAGGGACACGCTCGTGCCCTTGCCGGGCTGGCTGTGAATTCGGATGTGCCCGCCCGCCTGCTTCACGAAGCCGTAGACCATCGATAGGCCCAGACCCGTTCCTTGGCCGATGGGCTTGGTGGTGAAGAAGGGCTCGAAGGCACGCGCGATGACGCTCGCCGGCATGCCGGCGCCATCGTCCGTGACGCGGATCGCGACGTACTCGCCGGCGTTCAGTTCGGCCTGCGTGGCCGCGTAGTCCGCGTCGATCTCGACGTTCTCGACCGCGATGTTCAGCTGCCCGCCGTCAGCCATCGCATCGCGGGCGTTGATGACCAGGTTCAGCAGTGCACTTTCGAGCTGACTGGCATCGATCTTGGCCGACCAGAGGTCGGTGCCAAGTTCGATCGTCAGCGCCACCTTGGGCCCGAGCGTGCGGACGAACATGTCCTCCAGCGATTCGATCAGCTTGACCACGTCGACGCGCCGGATGTCGAGCGACTGGCGCCGTGCGAACGCCAGCAGCCGCTGCGTCAAGGAACTGGCACGCTGGGTGCTCGTCGACGCCCGCTCGAGCAGGATATCGAAGCCCTCCAGCTTCCCGGACTTGAGCTTGCGCTGCATCAGCTGGATGGATCCGTAGATGCTGGCCAGCATGTTGTTGAAGTCATGCGCGATGCCGCCGGTCAACTGGCCGATGGCTTCCATCTTCTGGGACTGTCGCAGTTG
>JBDTRV010000243.1:0-4966 GCA_039931475.1 Burkholderiales bacterium
CGAAGCGGCCTTCGAGGTCGTGTAACAGGCCAAGGCGATCGCGCACGTTGTCTTGCGCCACTCCATGGCCGCGCACGCCCTGCCCGGCCGGCACCGTGTTCGATACCTTGATCACGACCCGCGAGCCGCGCCGCTCGGCCGACACTCGCACCCGCGCGCCGGCTGCGCTCGGCTCGACGCCGTGGCGCACCGCGTTCTCGACCAGTGGCTGCAGCAGCAACGGCGGCACGCGCGCCTCGCCAACCCCCGCGTCGATCATCCATTCGAGCTGGAGCCGGTCGCCGAAGCGGATCTTCTCGATTGCGAGATAGCGCCGCGCCAGCGCGATCTCCTGATCCAAGGTCACCCACGGGCCTTGGTCCACCAGCGCCTGGCGAAACAGATCGGAAAGGTCCTCCAGCAGCGCCTCGGCCTTGGCCGGCTCGGCGCGCACCAGCGCGATCGCGCTGTTGAGCGTGTTGAAAAGGAAATGGGGCCGGATTCGCTCCTGCAGTTCCCCGAGACGGGCCGCAGTGGCGGCAGGCGCGAGGCCCTTGGCACGAAGCACCAGCGCCGCGATCAGCAACGCGGAGAACAACGCACCGGCCAGCGCGCTGGCGATCCACGGCGGATCCACGCCGCCACCGATCATCACCAGCATCGCGCACGCATAAACGCCGCAGAACGCGCCGAGACTCATCCCGGCCGCGTACTGCCCCCGGCGCGGCAGCCGGGCCAGCGGCTTCCTCAGGCCGCAGCCGGCCACCAGCCAGACCAACGTCGCGGGCAATGCGCCGGAAGTCCACAAGGTAAAGCGCCCCAGCCAGTCGGCCGCCCCAGGACTGTCGAACATCGCGGCCACGCCGAGCACCGCCTCGACGAACAGCACCGCCCGCAGCACCACGCCGAGTTGGCACGCATCGAACACCGGCAGCACGCGCTCGAGGTCCCCGTTCGGCGCGAGCTGCGGCGCTTCACTCGGGAACGCCGATAAAATTTCAGGTTCTTTGTCCATCGAATCGAGGCACGGGTCACCGATGCCTTGGAAGCCGGGCAGTTCGCAACCATGAACACAGCGGGTTGGTTGCGCTTTTGTCACCCCCACCGGATTATTGCCCCTCATGTCTTCATCCAGGCAAACATTGCCGCCCGAGCAGAACCGGCCCAGCCAATTCGACAAAAAAGCCGAGGCCTGGTCCGCGCTGTTTTCCGAGCCCATGAGCGATCTGGTCAAGCGCTACACCGCGAGCGTGTTTTTCGACCAACGGCTGTGGCGGGCCGACATCGAGGGCTCGCTCGCCCATGCGGAAATGCTGGCCGAGCAGCAGATCATCAGCCGGGCCGACCACGGATCCATCGTGCAGGGCATGGCGACGATCAGGAGCGAGATCGAGTCGGGCGCGTTCGAATGGAAGCTCGACCTCGAAGACGTGCACTTGAATATCGAAGCGCGGCTGACCCAGCTCGTGGGCGATGCCGGCAAGCGCCTGCACACCGGGCGTAGCCGCAACGATCAGGTCGCGACCGACGTGCGGCTTTGGCTGCGCGGCGAGATCGACACAATCGCCGCGCTGCTGGCCGATCTGCAGAAGGCTCTGATTGTGGTGGCGGAGCAAAACGTCGAAACGATCATGCCGGGATTCACCCATCTGCAGGTCGCGCAGCCCGTGAGCTTCGCGCACCACATGTTGGCCTACGTCGAAATGTTCGCGCGCGACGCCGAGCGCATGGCCGACGTGCGGCGTCGCACCAATCGGCTGCCGCTCGGTGCCGGGGCGCTGGCTGGCACCGGCTTTCCGCTCGATCGTGAGCGAGTGGCTCACACGCTTGAAATGGAAGGTATTTGCTTCAACAGCATGGATGCGGTGAGCGACCGCGATTTCGCGATCGAATTCACCGCGGCGGCGGCGCTCGTGATGGTGCACATCAGTCGGCTGAGCGAGGAATTGATCCTCTGGATGAGCCAGAACTTCGGCTTCGTGCGCATCGCCGACCGGTTCACGACTGGCAGTTCGATGATGCCGCAAAAGAAAAATCCGGACGTGCCCGAACTGGCGCGCGGCAAGACCGGCCGGGTGGTCGGCCACCTGATGGCGCTGCTCACGCTCATGAAGGGCCAGCCGCTGGCCTACAACAAGGACAACCAGGAAGACAAGGAGCCGCTGTTCGACACGGTGGACACGTTGCGCGACACCCTGCGCATCTTCGCCGAGATGCTGGGCGGCCAGATCGACCCTGCCACCGGCCACATGGGCGGCGGTATCAGCGTCGACCAGGCGGCGATGGAGCGCGCCGCGCTCAAAGGCTATGCCACAGCCACCGATCTGGCCGACTATCTGGTCAAGAAGGGGCTGCCGTTTCGCGATGCGCATGAAACGGTCGCTCATGCTGTCAAGGCAGCGATAGCGCGCGGCGTGGATCTGGTGGAGCTTTCGCTGTCCGACCTGCAGCAGTTCAGCGCGCGGATCGAGCCGGACGTTTTCGAGGTGCTGTCGCTGCGCGGATCGCTCAATGCCCGCAACACGGTGGGTGGCACGGCGCCAGCGCAGGTCCTAGCCCAGATCCAGCGCCACCACGGGCGGCTGGGTTGAGTCTTGGCGGAAGTGCCATCGCGAAAACCCGATTCGTTGCCAACAGCTCGATCAACGCCAGCCAGCGCGTGGCGCGATTTCAACCCCCGACGTGCCGGCGAACGAGGTCTCGCACGTAGATTGACGGAATCGCATAGCTGATGCCCGACGGGTGAGTCAACACCGATTCCTTGGTGCCCTTGACGAACACCATGTTGACGACGCCCAGTACCGCACCGGTTCCGGTGTCGAACAACGGGCCGCCGCTGTTGCCGGGATAGGCCGTTCCGTCGAGCTGAAAAATGTTGAACGTGCCCGCGCGCAGGCTACGGATGACTTTGGGGCTGAGTTGCTGGCCATTCGCGGCGGGTAGCGAAATCGGCGTGATCGACGAGATCATCGCGCGGTGCGTGACCGGAGAAAAACCGAGGGCGCCGCCTATCGGGAAACCCATCATCGCCACCGCCTGCCCCTCGCGCGCCGCGTCTCCATCTTCCAACTCTAGCGTTGGCAGCGCGGCCCCGTCAATCTTGAGCAGCGCGAGATCGTGCGCCGCATCGAGTTCAACCACGGTGGCAGAACGCATCTGCCATTGCCGCCCGCCGACGCTTACCTGAACCACCAGCGAGCGATCGGCGGCCTCGTCGGGCCGCGTCTGCACGACGTGCGCATTGGTGGCGATCAAATGACCGTTGCCGACGGCAAAGCCGGTGCCGCGCATGCCAAAGCGCGGCGTGTCGGTGCTTCGATAAAAGCCGACGATGACAACTGAAGGTTTTACCTTGTCGATCGTGTCAGGCAGGTCGGCCCAAACACGCTGCGGCATGAGCAGGCTGGCAACCAGCGCAACCAGCGCGAAAAGGGAACACCTGGCAAACGAAAAACGCGTCATAAAGAAACCTGTGTGGCCGAAACGGGCGAAAGGGTTCTTCTCAGAGCGCGGCAATCAAGCGCTCGACTTCCTGCTGCATCGGAAATTTCGAACCCATGGCGGCCAGCCGTTCAAGCTCGATTTTGGCGTTGGTTTTGTCGCCCGCGTTGAGGTAGATGCGCGCCAGATTGAGCTTCAGAAACGGGTTTTCCGGCGCCAACGTCACGGCCTTCTTTTGAATCTCCAGGGCTTTCACGTGATCGCCTTTCTGGGACAACGCGAGCGCTAGTGTGTCCATGAATGGCGCCTGGTTCGGTGCCAATTCGTTGGCCTTCTCGGCCAGCGCAAGTGCCCCCGGATCCTTCTTCTCAACGGCGATCCAGGCCAGATTGTTTAACACCATCGGATTTTCCGGCAACGATTCCAGCGCGGTCCGATAGTTTTTCTCGGCTGAGGCATAGTCTTTTTGCGCCAGCGCAACGCTTGCAAGATGAACCCGGAAAGCCGCGTCTTTCGGATGATCGGCAAGCCACGACTTCGCCAGGGCGCTAGCGTCGGCCGTCTTTGCGCTTGCCAGCAACGCGGTGTGCAGCTTGATCGCCAGACTGTTTTGCGTCGGGAATTTCTTCAGGCCGTTGCGATAGGCATCGGCGGCTTCCGCCCACTTCTTGCCAGCCACGGCAATGTCACCTTCGAGCAGCCAGCCGGTCGGCTCCTTGGGGCGCTGTTCCTTGACCTTGCGCGCGAGCTCCAGCGCTTGCGGCGACTTGCCGCCCTGCACGTAGAAGATGATCAGTGCCCGCTGCGCGTCCAGATAGTCGGGCTTTATTTTGAGCGCCTGGCGCCAGGCCTGCTCGGCCTGTTCAGGTTTCTTGTCGAGCATGTACATGCCCGCGAGCCGCATCTGCGCCTGTGGCCAATCCGGCTTCGACGCGGCCAGGCCCTTCATGGTCGCCAGCGCCTGGTCGGTATCGCCGGCGAGGTGCTGAGCGCGGCCGAGCGCATCCACCAACTCCGGAATGCCAGGAAGAGCCGCGACCGCGCTTTGGGCAGCGTCCAGCGCAAGCTTGTTGCTCTTGGTCGTCAGGTAATAGTCGATCAGAACCCGCCTCGGCGTCGCGTCGTTCGGATGGGCCTTGATGGCCGCTTCCAGCAGCGCCACGACCTTCTCGACCGGCGCACCGGCCTTGGCCGAGATTTCGGCCATTGCGAGCATGGCGCGCAGGTTCGTGGGCTCGACCTTCAACACACCTTCGATGCGCCCGCGCGCCAGATCCGGCTTACCCTCGGCCAGATCGAGCGATGCGAGAGCGGAGGCCGACGGAAAGAAGCCTGGCTTGCTAGCCAACGCAGCTTCAAAACTGCGCCGCGCGGCGGCTTCATCCTTCATCGCCAACAGGGTGACGCCACGCAAATGCAACACCGCCGGATCGTTCGGCCGCTTCTTCTCGAGGTTGTCGATCGCTGCCAGCGCCTTGTCGAACTCGGCTTTTCGCAGATAGATGTTGATCAATTGCTGATCTGCACCGATCCCGGAATCGGAGGC